>NZ_JAVRBF010000003.1:0-219159 GCF_032436805.1 Streptomyces sp. P17
AATCACTACATGGAATCCACGAAACCCCAGGTCACAACCACAATCTGAGATCTCTACCGAACCCGGGGCGGTTCAAAATGCCCAGCGGCCGGACCGAGAACAAGACTCAGCCCGTCGACGACGCCGTCATGCAGCCGATGCTGGCCGCCGCCCTGTTCCTGATGTCCTCCCTGGGACCGCACGCTATTGAACTCGCCCGCCAGATCCGGGAGGCCGACAAGCTCTCCGTCCGCAAAGCGCGAGGGCTCCGCGCGGTCCACGTGGTTCCGCTGGCTGAATTCACCGAGCTGCTGAGCGAGTACACGGATACGTGCACACCTTTGCCGATGCTCGCCGACCACCACGTCGCCGACCGGCTTGCCAGCGGCTGGTCCGCCGATGACCCCCTCCTGACGGTGGCCACAGGAGTCCTGGCCCGCCAGGCCGGGATTACCCAGTTCGAGGCCCGGTGGATGCGCTGCCTGCGCGGCCCGCTGGAAGACGCGGTCGCGTCCGTCGGGGTGAAGGAGGTCTTCGCCCGGGACGCCGTCGAGATCACCATGGCGGACACCTCGTCCGTGTTGCCCTGGACCTTTCCTCTGCACCGGCTCCAGGCCGTCGCTCTGGTCGGCATCGTCCGCACCGCCGCGATGATCGTGCTGGCCGCGGCCTCCGGCATGCGGGCGAGCGAGTTGATGGAGCTTCGCATCGGCTGCCGGCTTCCCCTCGAAGAGCCCGTCCCCGGGCTCACCCGCTACCGGCTCGCCAGCAAGGTCGTCAAAGGGCAGCCGCTGGGCGGCACCGACGACGAATGGGTCGTCATCGAGCCTGTCTATCGCGCCGTCGAATTCGCCGAGGACCTGCACGATGACCGCCAGGAGGGCGCTCTGCTCTTCGGACGGTTCGCCTTCTCCGTCCGCTACAAGTGGTTCCGCAACTGGGTCAACTCCCCGGCAGGACATCGCCTCGGACTCGCTCCCATCCCCGATGGACAGGTCAATCTGAGGAGGCTGCGTCGCACATTGGCGCTGGAAATGGCCTACCGGCCGGGCGGCGTGCTGGCCTCCAAGCTGCACCTAAAGCACATTGCAGTGGCCACTACAGAAGGGTATGCCTCCCGCCCTGGCGGGGCTCAGGCCGAGTTGCTGGCCGAGGTCAACAAGCACGAGAGCGACCGGAACTTGGACCTGGTTCTGGAAGAGTTCCGGAACTTCCAGCAGGGCATTCTCCCGGCCGGCCCCGGCGCCCGGAGCCTCACCGAGTTCTTCGCCAGCATCGACGAGAAGCTCGAACCGGCAACAGCGTCGGCGCCGAAGACCCAGCGCAGTGACCGCGACGTGCTCAACCTGCTGACCAAACGCGCCAGGGTCCTCCACCTCGGCCCGGCGAACTACTGCTGGTTCACCGACCCGTCCCGGGCGCTCTGCCTCAAGCTGGCCGGCACCCCGACGGCCGATCGTCCGCTGGTCGGGATGTGTGACTCCGCCCGCTGCCCGCAGGCCACTCATCACCCTTGTCACCGGCCCGTCTGGGCCGAACACGCCGAACGCACCGAGACTTTCCTCGGCCAGCTCGGCGCCACACGCAGGACCGAACGCACCCGGCTGCGGGCCGACTACGACCGGGCCCTCCGCGTCGTCGCCGAGATCGACGCTGGCAGCGCCACCATGGACGAGGAATCCGCATGAGAATCTCCGCAGCCCAGCGGACCGAGAACGAGAACCGCATCCGAGCCGCCATGGACCGCCTCTTGCGCGGCGAGATCCCGCCCGGCGGGAAATGCGACATCAAGACCCTCGCCAACGAGGCCGCCGTCGACCGCACCGCGTTCTACGGCACCCGCCCCTACGCTCACCTCCGCGTCGAGTTCGAACGCCGCCTGCGGGCCCTCCAAGATGCCGACGAGATCCCCGACCCCCGCGAAGCCCAGATCGCCCGCCTCAAGGCAGAGAACGCCAAGCTCAAAGCCCGGATTGCCCAGTCTGGCGAGACGATCGACAAGCTCACCGACTTCCGCTCCCAATCCCTGGCTCGCCTGGCCGCGCAACACGAAGAGATCGTCCGGCTCCGCGAAGCCTCCGCCGGAACCACCCAAGTCAGGCGGCTTCCAGCACCACGAACCACGGTGATCGGGTCCTGCAGCTGAAATGCCCGCCCTGGACCGAGGCCACCCGCATCGCCGATCACCCAGCTGCCAGTTCGCCCGCACCGCTGCCGGATCCGGACTCCAAGTATCGACGCAGAGCTTCCCGCCCTCCCGGAACGAAGCACCATTGATCAATCACGTCGCGCAGTTCGTCCAACGTCAACCATTCCTGCCAGCCGATCTCACCCGGGTCCGGGACCAGGCGTTCCGACACGACAGCCTCATGCACCCCAAACCACACGGGGCTGATCCCCTCTCGGCAAAGGAACTTGAACATGAAGCGGACGGGCACACAAACGCCCAGCTCTTCGGACAGTTCCCGGGCCGCGGCTTCCTCATACGACTCGCCCACGTTCACGGCGCCACCGACCATCACGTCGTAGTAGCCAGGGAACCGGGAATGCGTCTCGGACCGCCGCAGCACCAAGATCCGCCCTGCCTGATCACGGCAGATCGTCGTGGCAATGCGATGCGGCCAGTGCTGACGCTCCGCCTCGCCTCGTTCGACGACTCCCAAGACGCGGTCCTGCTCATCCACATGCTCCACCAATTCGCTCACGGAGGCACGATCTCAGCACCCACTGACAGCGCGGCCCCAGGAACACGAGAGAGAGTGACCTGCATCACAGGGGGTCCTGCGGAATACAACACAGCCGACCATCTGCGTCGCGAAAGCCGCCTCTGCGATCGGACCTGCTCAATCGCCACACGGAGTCATCTGCACACGGCCTCTGCGGACACAAGGCACTCCTTCGCGCTGCGCTGGTACTCGGTCGGCCGACTGCTCTACGAGCGGCAGGTCGCGCACCTGAACGCTGAGGAGGTACGCGACTTCCGCGCCCAGTTCGGCGACACCTGGTATCTGGTCAAGACGCTGCTGGGGCACGCCGACGTGACCACCACCATGGATACCTACCTGGAACCCTTCCGCGACCTCGACGTCTCGCTGCTGATCGAGCACGCTCACGGTTTCGCGCTGTCGGCCCTGATGGCGTCCATGTTCGCCACGCACCCGCAGGTCCTGTCCGACCCGCTCGCCGGAGAGCCGTCATGACCCGCGCTGCGGGGCGCCCGGCTGCGCTGCCGACACCCGGATACCAAGCGCCGCAACGGTTGTTCCTCGACGACGGCCAGTGCCTGGTCCGCTTCTTCCCCGAGCGCGGCGGCCCGCCCGTCGACTACGACTTCGCCGCCTTCCCCATCGCCCGCGAGCTGGTGGTGTGGCTGGCGACCGCCTTCGCCGGGGCGACCGGCCCGGCCGGGCGGCGCAGAACGACCTCCTCGGCCCTGAGCGCCTACGGTCTGCTGCGCCGCTTCGCACACCACCTGGCCTCGCTCAACCGCCCGCCGGCACATCCGGCGCAGCTTCGAGCCGCCCACCTGGAGAGCTTTCAGATGGCCGGTCTGGGCACGCCGAACCTCAACCGGGAGCTGCCGACGCTGCGCTCGGTGCTGCGGTTCGCACCCGAGGGGGCCGGGCAGGACTTCCTGGCGCGACTGGCCAGCAAGGGCCTGGAGCGCAACTCCACGCCCGCCGCCAGCTACACCACGGCCGAGTTCGACCGCATCACCACCACCGCGCGCTCCCAGCTCAGGCGGGCCGCCGAGCGGATCTTCGCCGGGCGGGAATTGCTGGCCCGCTGGCGAGCCGGACAGATCGACGCCGAAGCAGAGCCGCGAGCCTGGCAGCACGGCGAGCTGCTGGATTACGTGGAGCGGCACGGCGACGTCCCGCGCAGGGACACCCGCTGGGGCTGGCAGCCCGACATCTGCGTCCGTCCGTTCGGGGCGGGCCGGCTGATGGCGGACCTGCACCTGACCTTCGCCGACATCGGCGCGGCCGGCGTGCTGCTGCTCTGCCTGACCGGGCAGAACTACAGCACGATCTCCACAGCTACGGCGACGCACCACCGCGCCGACGGGCACACCGGGACCACCGCGACTGCGGTGGTGGACCTGGTCAAGCCGCGCCGCGGCCGGGACCGCGCACACATGCCGACCGCGTTGTACGGCAGCGCGCCCGGCGAGCCAGGCGGCATCCCGCACCGGCAGTTCGACCTGCACACCCCGTTCGGGGTCTACGCGCTGCTGGTCGATCTGGCCGGCCCGGCACGGGCGCACCTCGGAACGGACCAGCTCCTGGTCTTCTTCTGCTCCAAGGGCGTGGAGAAGGCTCGCGGATTCCGCACCGGCCTACCCAATGCGATCCTGGCCAGCTGGAGCCGTGGCGCGAAGCTGAGCGCCGACGCCCTGGACGAGGACGGTCGTCCGATTCCGCTCGTGGTCGACAGCCGACGGCTGCGGATGAGCTGGCTGGAACGCCACCAGCAGCCGGTCGCCCACACCGAACGGACGCTGGCGAACGAGTATCTGGCCCGCAACCGCGGCAACCTCGCCGAGTACCAGAAGGTCGTCGCCGACGTGCTGGAGGAGCAGCTGGCCGGCGCGAGGGCCGCACAGGTCATGCGCGTGCTGACTGCCGCCGACGTCGCCGAGGCCCGGCAGAGGCCCGAGGCCGTCGCCAGGCGCCACGGCCTGGAGACGGCCACTCTGAAGAAGCTGTTGGCCGGGGAACTGGACACCGTGCTGGGAGGCTGCACCGACCATCTGGCCAGCCCGCACAGCCCGGCGGGTGAGCCCTGCCGGGCCTCGTTCCTCCTCTGCCTGTCCTGCCCCTGCGCCCGCGCGACTCCGGCGCACCTGCCGGTGCTGATCGCCGTCCAGGACGGACTGGAGGCCCGCAGGCAGGAGATGACACCTCTGCGCTGGGCCGAACGATTCGCCGGGCCCGTCGCGCAACTGGCCGACCTGCTCGCCAGCTTCCCCACCGCGACGATCGCCACGACCCGCACCAAGATCACCGCCGAGCAGCGCGCCCTGGTCGAGCGGTTCCTGACCCGAGGACTCGACCTGACATGATCATCCCGGACACTGCCCCGGCCCCCTCTACGCCTGCACTGCCCGAGCCAGACACACTCGTGCTGCTCAACCGGCCGTTGCGCCCCGGGACCGACCCCAGCACCCTGTCGGTCTTCGCCGACCAGCGCTGGCGCCTTTCACCCGCCGTCTTCGAGGGCCACACCACCGCGTTCTCGATCGACTTCAGCCCCATCACGGCACCGTTCCTGCATACGGTCAAGACGCTCACGTGGTTGCTGCTCAACCACACCAGCGCCGGCGTCTCCACCTTCTACTTCCGTCCGCGCACGTTGGCGATCACCACCATCACCTGCATGTTCCGCAGCCTCCGGCTGTTCACCGACTGGCTCCACGGGCGCGGCCGGACGTGCTTCGGCGAGGTGTCGCTGGCCGACCTCGATGACTACGCCGCGCACGTCAAAGCAACCGAGACCAGCCATGGCCAGCGCGAAGACCGGCTCTCGATCGTGAACCGGGTGTGGTCCTACCGGGACCTGCTGCCCGAGGCCGACCGGCTGCCGCAAACACCGCCCTGGCGCGGCGAGCGCATCCAGGACATCCTCCAGCAGCGGCGCGCCATCCGCGAAGAGAACCGGACGCCCCGGATCCACCCCGAGACGATGTCGGCGCTGCTGGCCTGGTCCCTGCGGTTCGTGGAGACCTTCGCCGAGGACATCACCGCGGCATTCAGCGAACACCTTGTCCTCAGCGAGCGCAGCGGCCGCAGCCGCGGGGGCCGGGCCATTCCCCCACCGCGGCGCCCGAAAGGCGCGCTGACCGACGACCTGCGCGTCCTGCTGAGCGATTACCGTGAGCGGGGACGTCCGCTTCCCGGCATCCGGGACAACGACGGCACGCTCCGGGTCAACCTCTCGCATCTGGGAAAGGTGCTCGACACGGCCCGCGGCGCGCTGGACAACCCCAGCAACCGCGCCGTTTTCGCCGAGATGGGGCTGCCCGTCATCGAGGGCACGCCGCTGGACGCGCCGGTCGCCGGGCGGTTGGACGGCCGGCCCTGGCACGACGGGGCCATCGAATACACCGAGGCCGGGTTCCTGGCCCGGCATCTGAGTACGGCGTGCTTCATCGTGATCAGCTACCTGTCGGGGATGCGGTCAGGCGAAGCCCTCAGTCTGAAACGCGGCTGCGTCGAACGAGATCACGCCCACGGCCTGGTCCTCCTGCGCGGCAGACACTGGAAAGGTGTCCGCGACGCTGCCGGCGACAAAATGCCCGAGGGCGAGATCCGGGCCGATCCGTGGGTTGTCACCGAGGCCGTCGCCACCACCGTCGCCGTCCTGGAACGGCTCCAAACGAGCACCTGGCTGTTCCCGGCGACGTTGTTCACCGACGGCCGCGACGGCGCGACCATCCTGCGCAGCCGCGTCGGCGGCTCCCGGTCGGAGACTCGGATCAACCACGACATCGCCGAATTCCTGGCCTGGGTCGAGACCTACTGCACCGAGCACGGCCGCAGTGACCGCATCCCGCCCGACCCGGTCCACCCGGTCATCTACTCCGCTCGCCTGCGCCGCACCCTGGCCTGGTTCATCGTCCGCCGGCCACGGGGCCTGGTCGCCGCCGCGATGGCGTCCCGCCGGGTGGTGTAGCCGATCAACGGACCGGAACTCGCAGGTCACGCCGGGTACTTCGACCGGCTGAGGCACTCCCCGCGCCTGACCGGGCCACTTCGCGTGCCGCGCCAACGGAGAGATCATCGCGAGCCAGGTACCGGAAGGCGAAGCGCATGATCGCTTACACCACCTCGCGGGACGCGACCGCCGCCGCCATCCAATACGGACACCTCCGCGTTCAGATGACCCTCGGCTACGCCGGAAACTACGCCTCCGGCTTCCCCGACGACCTCGCCTTCGAAGACTGGCTGGCCCGGCTGGACACTCTCGCCGACGCGCACCAGCGCCTACGTGAGGACGTGTCCCCTGGCCCGATCTTCACGAGCACAGGGCACAGTTGCTAGCCCTACTTCTCGATGACGAAGTAGATGGCCCGGTGCTCATCCACCTTCTCCAGCAGGCCACTGTCCGCCAGTCGTCGGTACACCTCTCGGATGTACTTCTCGGAGGGGTGGTAACCGGCATCTCGCAGAGTCTGCATTCCGCGGCTCGGGTCCCAGGTTCCGCCGAGCGCGCGAACGGACTTCTCCAGGGACTCTCGCTGGGTGTTCTCAGCCTTCTGCACCTTGGCCATGTGGTTGCGGATGCTTTCAGGGGCGCCCTTGTAGTCGCAGTGGTCGCACTTCTTCCAGGCGCCCGCTTCGACGGCTGCGTCGGTGACGGGGTTGTCGGGGCCGTAGCCCTGGCTCTTGAGGAGTTCGGCAACGGAGCCGTTGTGGTGGACGGCGAGGTAGGCGGCTTCGGCGATCTTGTCATGACCGGCGGCGAAGGTGCGTCCGTAGCCGATGGCGGTCTGGCAGCCGCAGTGGCAGCGGTTGGTGGTCGCGGTGTCTGTCATGCCGTCAGGTTAGCCACTCCGGAAGCCTCTAGCAAGGCTTGGAAACCCTTGGATTTCTAGGGTGATAGAAGGTGGGTGGCGCTCCGTGCCCCACGCTGGGCGCTACATGTTTGGCCGGTTCGAAGCAACAACTCGCAATGGGCGAGAGAAGAGACGGGCGGCACCGAGCGGGCCGGGCCCTGCCCCGCCGCGGCCAGCCGGCGCGTCATCAAGGTGACCATCGCCCACTTCACATACGCCTCGTGGGCCGCGGCGGTGCGCTCGTAATCCCTCACCAGGCGACGGCAGTTGACCAGCCACGCGGTTGGGTCGGCCGCGCGGCGAGGTGCTCACCATGAGGGCGAGTCCTGTTCCGCGCGGCCTCCCGCCGAACCGGACATGACGGTTTCCCGGTCACCCGGCTCTCCAGTGACTACTGCATGAATGGTCTGGCTGGCCGTTCCGCGTGGATACGGTCGTGGCAGGTGTCGCAGGCCACGACGGTTTTGCGCCGTCGGTGAAGCATGACGCGCGCCCAGTCGGAAGGCTGCCATCCGGCATGCGCGAGATCGGCGAGAGCACGGACATGGTGCACTTGCACGTTGCCGTTACTTCCGCAGATCTCACAGGTATCCGCAAGGAGCCTCGCGATGAGTTCCTTCTGCGGATAGTCCACCCGCACCGGCTCACGATCGGCGAGTTCCGCCGCCCGCTGCCGTTGGAGAGGAATCCCACCGAATCGTGCCACCAGCGGTTTCCTGTTCTTCCGCTCGATACGGGCCTCGAAACAGACTCGGGGCCCGTTGGGCGTGTCGATTCTGGTCTTGTGCTTGGTGGCCATCTTCGACACTGACGAGCGATGCTTGGCCGCAAGAGTCTTGAGCATAGAAGTCTCCATGACCCATTGCAGCCGGTGCAGCCGGAAGACATCCCCGGCAAGCAGGTAGTACTGGACGACACCCCGATATACGGTCCCGTAGGTTGCCACGATCGCATGATCGCTGCTATTGGTCAGGGCCGTCGTCTTCGCGGGTTTTCCGCGATCCATGTAGGGGGCGCACTTGGCTTTGATCACGTCCTGTGGGACACGGAGTGCTATCTGGCCGTTGATTCGGCGGTAACGGCCAGTCTTCTTCGTGTCGTTGTGCTGGGTCGTGATCTCGTAACCGAGAAACCTTGCTGCCCGGGTACGGGCGTGAGTGATCAGCGTTTTCTCCCGAGACAGTTCCAGCCTGAGTTCGTCACGCAGGAACTGGGCCAGGCGTTTTTTGATCTGCTCGGCCTCGGCTTTCGGTCCGGTGAAACCGAGGAGGTGATCATCCGCGTAGCGTATGTAGCGCAGCCTGCGGTATCCCGGATCGCTGGGATCCGCGCTCGGCAGGCTGACCATCTGCTGACGCAGCGCACGGGCCTGGACCCGGTCGCCGCGCCGGCGTGCTTTCGCCAGCAGATTCTGCAACTCCAGATATGCCGGGTTGCGGGCCCGGCGCTTCCCTCGGGTGTACTCCGGAATCAGAACTGTCTCGACGAACTCATCCAACTTGTGCAGGTAGATGTTGGACAGGATCGGGGAGGCCACTCCGCCTTGCGGCGCTCCGGAGAGCGTGGCGCCCCATCTCCAGTCCTCCAGGTATCCGGCCTTGAGCATGTTGCGCACCAGCCGCAGGAACCGCTGGTCATGGATCTTCTCGCCGAGGATCGACAGCAGGACCTCGTGGTCCAGGCTGCCGAAGCAGTCGGCGATGTCCCCTTCGATGAACCAGGACGTCCCGGTCCAGGTGTGGTCCACCTCCCGCAAAGCGGTATGGCAGCCCCGGCGGGGACGAAACCCATGAGAGCGGCCGGAGAACGTCGGCTCGTAGTACGCCTCCAATAACAGGCGGACCACCTCACCCACGAGTTTGTCCGACCAGGTCGGTAGCCCCAGCGGACGCGTCTTCCCATTCTTCTTCGGGATATGGACGCGCCGGACCGGGCGGAAGCGGTAGCGCTCGTGGCGCATCGCCTCGGTGATCCGGTCGATCTTCCGCTGTGACATGCCGTCCACGGTTTCCGACGTGACCCCGGGCGTCATCGCACCATGGTTGGCGTAGATGCGCCCGTAGGCCAGCAGATACAACTTCGGGTTGAACAGCTGCCGATACAGTTCATCACACGGCAGGCCACGCCCGCCGCGTTCACGCAGGACACCCAGCACCGTTTTGGCGCTCTGCATTACGCATACCTCCCGGGTTCAAGTGTCCGAATCACCTGGCCCCCTTCGCCCGATGCAGACGGCTTTCCCGTCCTCCCTGGCCGGTCGTGACTCCGGCGACTACTACGGGGCCTCCGTCGCCATAGGACTCTCATCCCGTAGGCGATCCCACGTTCGTCCCTGCTGTACGTTCTAGCGCGACACAGGCGTCCCACTCATCTCCTTGAATGTCCTCGCTGGACATCGCTCCGCACCCCGGAAGTGCCCCGGCCAACAATCGAAGCTGGAGCAGAGCGCGGCGCCGGTTTCAGTTGTCAATTCCGGCGGATGGGAACTTGCATCTTCTGGAGATTGGGCTTCAAACAATCCAGTCTTCGCCATATCGCGCGGGCCGCCCAGCGCACCGTCACTGACAACTGAGCCCGGTCGCTGGTTTTCTGACATGCTGTTGTCCCCTTCACCTTTCGGATCCAGGTAAGTCATCCGGCCCAGGAACCTCCTTCCGAGTTCCTCCCGGCTCAGCCGGGGATACAAACAGAGCGCCTCGTGGCGCACAACGTCCTCTCCACCACCCAGCGCCGCGGCAGTACTGCGAAGCCACTCATGTCATCGCTGCGACGCACTACCTCGACCTTCAGGGCGAGGTTCTCGCGTGCCCAGTCGATCAGCGCGCCGGCGTAGCCGCTGTCGGCCCACACCAGAGCAACCCGGGCGAACAGCCGGTGCACGGCACTGAGCAGGTTCACGCCCGCGTCGCGGTCCTGCAGGTCGGCGGCGGTCACCAGCACCACCAGCAGCAGTCCCAGGCAGTCCACCGCGATGTGGCGCTTGGAGCCCGAGACCAACTTCGCCCCGTCGTAGCCACGGCGTTCTCCGGTGAGCGTGGCAGCCCCGCGCAGGGACTGGGAGTCGACGATCGCGGCGGTCGGTTCGGGATCGTCCCGGCCCTCGATGAGCCGCAGCTGTTCACGGAGCCGGTCGTGCAGGACGTCCAGGAGCTCCTCGGCCTGCCAGCGACGCGCGAAGGCGTAGACGGCGCCCCAGGGCGGGAAGTCGGCAGGCATCGCCCGCCACTTGATGCCCTCGGACACCAGGTAGCGCACCGCGTCGAACATCTCGCGGTGGCAGTAGCCCTCCGGATTGCCCCCGCGCCCGCACAGCCAGCCCGGCAGCGGCATCACCCGCCGGATGACCTGCCACTCCTCATCGGTCATGTCCGTGGAGTAAAAGCGAGCCCGCAACGGACGGTCGCCGGCATTGCCGTACAGATGCGCGAGACAGTCGCACGGTGCCGTGAACCGGAGGTCTGGCAGCGGACGATCAGGAGCACAGGCGATAGCGTGAGGCACAACGAGGCTCTGTTTCTTGCGGGTTCGGCGTAGACAACCGACACGCTAGGAGCGGGGCCTCGTCCTCGTGCCCTCTTCCGCCACCAGATCACACGATCAAGCTCGTCGTACGGACCGCCATCGAACACAAGAGGGTTGGAAAACAGCTAGTAACTGGCGGGCGTCCCGCAGCATCATCGGTCGCTGACGTCGGCGCTGCCGGGGATGGAGGCACGAGCGGAGGGCGGGTCCGGATTCGGATCCCGTTGACAGCCCAGTCGTCGATTCGCCCGCCCGTCCCTCGTCCAAGCGCTTCGACGTACGCGATATCGTCCGCCCACTGACGGCGGCTTCGCCCGGACTCGAGCGTCGCTCCAAGAGAGTTCTGATCGTGCCCACTATTGCCATCATCGGCGCCGGCCCCGGCATGGGCCTGGCCATCGCCCGCACCTTCGGCAGCCGCGGCTTCGACGTCGCCCTGATCGCCCGCACCAAGGAAAAGCTCCAGACGCTGGTCGGACAGCTCAGTCACGGCAGCTGTAAGTCTTGATCGTTGAGGCGTCCGTGCAGGTCAGGGTGGGGGTGACCGTAGACACGGGAACGGCCACCGTGATCATTGACGTGTGTGAAGACGATCAAGAATCAGGTGGCCGTGGAGGCCACGATAGCCGAGCGGGTCTGGACGGCGGCGTTCGGGTCGCTGATGGCGGCGGTGGCCGTCTGCTTCCCGCGCCGGGACTCGCGGATGCTGGGCCGGGAGATGACGCAGGGCATGCTGATGGAGCTGGAGCGGCGCAACTGCTGGACCCTCGCCGAGGCACTCGGGCACGACGGGCCGCACCGACTCCAGCACTTCCTCTCGCGCGGCGCCTGGAACCATGACCTGGCCCGCGACCGTCTCGCCGCCTGGGTCGCGGCCGAACTCGCCGACAACGAAGCCGTGTTGATCGTCGACGAGACGGGTGACGAGAAGTCCTCCACCGACTGCGTGGGAGCCTCCCACCAGTACTCCGGCTCTCTTGGCGGGGTGGGTCTGTGCCAGGTCGCCGTCCATCTCACCTACGCCTCGCCGCGCGGTCACGCCCTGATCGACCGCGAGCTCTACCTGCCCGCCGCCTGGGCCGAAGACGAGGAGCGCAGGCTGCTGCGGCACGTGCCCGACGAGGTCGCCTTCGCCATCAAGCCTCAGCTGGCCGCCGCCATGCTGCACCGCGCCCGTCAACTCGGCCTTCCCGCCCGCTGGTTCACCGGCGACGAGGTCTACGGCAGCCTGGAGCTGCGCCGCACCGCCCGCACGCTGGGCTTCGACTACGCCCTGGCGGTCAGGGCCGACCATCGCGCGAGCACTGCCGTGGGCCGCTTCAGCGCCACTGAGCTGGCGGCGAAGGTGCCGGCCAGGGCCTGGATGCGACGACGTACGGGCAACGGCACCAAGGGCGACCGCCACTACGACTGGGCCCTGATCGACGTCCTGGCCGACGACGCCCCCGCAGGCCGGGACGAGGCCGGGCACGCGTTCCTCGTCGTGCGCCGCCACCGATACACCCGCGAACTGTCCTTCTACCGCTGCCACTCCACCACCCCCGTCAGCCTCGCGGTCCTCGTGAACATCATCTGCACCCGCTGGAAGATCGAGGAGGATTTCCAAGGCGCGAAGGGCCTGGCGGGACTCGACCAGGGCCAAGTGACCTGCTGGACCTCCTGGATGCGCTGGAGCCTGATCAGCCTGTTCGCCGCCGCCGTCCTCGCCGTCACCCACGCTGCCACCCGCACCGTCGACGGAACCGATCACGGCCTCCAACTCGCCCCGGCCAGCGGCCGCGAACTCCTGGCCGTCCTGCGGATCACCGCACTCCCCACGCCCCGCCGCGACCTCGAGCACGCCCTGCACTGGTCTGCCTGACGCCGTCACCACCGGCACCAGGCCACTGAGGCCCACCGCCGATGGAACAACATCACCGCGGCGGCGACCACATGACCGGAGCCAGACGATCAAGACTTACAGCTGCCGTGTCTGACGTTCCGCCAGGCCTACTCCGGCCTCCCCTGATTCCTCCCGGACCCCCGCGCTGGCCATCACCCTTAATGCAAGCCAAAAGAAAAGCCGTGTCCGGAACCTTGACCGCGACCGGCACGGCGGGCAAGGTTCCGGAGAGCGCTCTCCCGCTCATTCCGTGTCAAGGAGTCTCCCCATGCCCACAGTTGACATCCCGCCAGCGGCACCGGTGCCACGCAGACCCGGCCGCCGCGGCATCGTCGGCGTGGTGGTCACCGCGCTGACCGCCGCCCTTCTCGCCCTCACCCCCGCCAAGGAGGCCCAGGCCGCACCCGTGCTGCTGTCGCAGGGCAAGCCGGTCACCGCCGCCAGCCAGGAGCAGGCCGGCACCCCCGCCACTGCCGCCGTCGACGGCGACAACGGCACCCGCTGGTCCAGCGCCTTCTCCGACCCGCAGTGGATCCGCGTCGACCTCGGCGCGACCGCCTCCCTCACCCAGGTCGAGCTGCGGTGGGAGGCCGCGTACGCCAAGTCCTACCGCATCGAGACGTCCCAGAACGGCACGGACTGGTCGACGGCCTACTCCACCACCAGCGGCGCCGGCGGCACCGAGACCGTGAACGTCTCCGGCACCGCCCGCTACGTCCGCATGCTCGGCACCGCCCGTGCCACCGGATACGGCTACTCCCTCTGGGAGTTCAAGGTGTTCGGGACCACGGACGACGACCCCGGCCCCGTCATCCCCGGCGGCGGCGACCTGGGCCCGAACGTGCACGTCTTCGACCCGTCAACGCCCGGCATCCAGGCCAAGCTGGACCAGGTCTTCAAGGAGCAGGAGTCGGCGCAGTTCGGTTCCGGCCGGCACGCCTTCCTGTTCAAGCCGGGCACCTACAACAACCTCAACGCGCAGATCGGCTTCTACACCCAGATCGCGGGCCTCGGTCTGCGTCCCGACGACACCACGATCAACGGTGACGTGACGGTCGACGCGGGTTGGTTCAACGGCAACGCCACCCAGAACTTCTGGCGCGCCGCGGAGAACCTCGCGGTCAAGCCGGTCAACGGCACCAACCGGTGGGCGGTCTCGCAGGCCTCCTCCTTCCGCCGCATGCATGTCAAGGGCGGTCTCAACCTCGCTCCCAACGGTTACGGCTGGGCCAGCGGCGGCTACATAGCCGACAGCAAGATAGAAGGCCAGGTCGGCAACTACTCGCAGCAGCAGTGGTACACCCGCGACAGCGCCATCGGCGGCTGGTCCAACAGCGTGTGGAATCAGGTGTTCTCGGGTGTCGAGGGCGCGCCCGCCACCAGCTTCCCCGAGCCCCGCTACACCACGCTCGACACGACCCCGATCTCCCGCGAGAAGCCCTTCCTCTACCTGGACGGCAACGAGTACAAGGTCTTCGCGCCCGCCAAGCGGACCAACGCCCGCGGCACCACCTGGGAGAACGGCACCCCGCAGGGCGAGTCGATCCCGCTCAGCAAGTTCTATGTCGTCAAGCCCGGCGCCACCGCCGCCACCATCAACGCAGCGCTCGCCCAGGGCCTGAACCTGCTGTTCACCCCCGGCGTCTACCCCGTCGACCAGACGATCAACGTCAACCGGGCCGGCACGATCGTGCTGGGCCTCGGCCTCGCCACGATCGTTGCGAACAACGGGGTGACCGCGATGAAGGTCGCCGACGTCGACGGCGTGCGGCTGGCCGGCTTCCTCATCGACGCCGGACCGGTCAACTCCCCCACGCTGCTGGAGATCGGCCCGCAGGGCGCGTCCGCCGACCACGGGGCCAACCCCACCACCGTGCAGGACGTCTACATCCGCATCGGCGGCGCGGGCGCCGGGAAGGCAACCACCAGCATGGTGGTCAACAGCGACGACACGATCATCGATCACACCTGGGTGTGGCGGGCGGACCACGGTGAGGGCGTCGGGTGGGAGACCAACCGGGCCGATTACGGCGTCCGCGTCAACGGCGACGACGTACTGGCCACCGGCCTGTTCGTCGAACACTTCAACAAGTACGACGTCGAGTGGTACGGCGAACGCGGCCGGACGATCTTCTACCAGAACGAGAAGGCGTACGACGCACCCAACCAGGCCGCCATTCAGAACGGCTCGACGAAGGGCTACGCCGCCTATCGGGTCGACGAATCGGTGAACACCCACGAGGCCTGGGGCCTGGGCAGCTACTGCAACTACAACGTCGATCCGTCCATCCGGCAGGACCGCGCCTTCGAGGCTCCCGTCAAGCCGGGAGTGAAGTTCCACAGCCTCCTCGCGGTCTCGCTCGGGGGCAACGGCCACTACAACCACGTCATCAACGACACCGGCGACTCCACGGAGCCCGCCGGCACCTCGACCGTGCCGTCGACTGTCGTGTCGTACCCCTGACGCTTCGTCCGCCGGCCGCCGGATGATCCGGCAGCGGGCCGGCACCCAACTCCCCTCCGGTCCGGGTGACATCCCCGCGCCCCGGCCCGGAGGGGCCCCGCGGCCCGGCGCCTGAACACGGGTGCCCGGGGCCGCACCCCCGCAACGCTTTCATGCGACCGTGCCGTGCCGTCCGGGGCGGCACGCCGCGGCCACACGCCGGACGGGGACCGGGGACCCCCTGGTGAGCGCTCCCCACCCGGCCCACCGACCTGACAGGAGCAGATGTGTCCAGACCCCACTCACCACCCCTCCTGACCCGCCGCCGCACCGGTCTCTCCCTGCTGGCCCTCGGCGCGCTGGTGGCGTCGTCGTTCACCCTCGCCGCCGCGCCCGCCCAGGCGGCGGAGACCCTGCTGTCTCAGGGCAAGCCTGCCACCGCGTCGTCGCAGGAGGGCGACGCGTACGCCGCGTCGGCTGCCGTCGACGGCAATCTGACCGGCACCCGCTGGTCCAGTCAGTGGAGCGACTCGCAGTGGCTCCGGGTAGACCTGGGACAGAAGGCGGACCTCAGCCGGGTCGTGCTGACCTGGGAGACCGCGTACGGCAAGAGCTACCAGATCCAGACGTCCGACAACGGCACGGACTGGCGCACCCTGAAAACCGTGACCGGCGGTGACGGCGGCACGGACGAGGTGGCCGTCTCCGGCTCCGGCCGCTACGTGCGCATGCTGGGCACCGAGCGGTCCGGCGGCTACGGCTACTCCCTGTGGGAGTTCCAGGTGTACGGGACCACCGACGGCACACCTCCCGTCGAGGGAGGGGCGGTCGAGGTCACCGGCTCCCAGGGGAACTGGCAACTGACCGTCGGCGGGCAGCCGTACACCGTCAAGGGACTGACCTGGGGCCCGGCCATCGCCGACGCCCCGAAGTACATGCCGGACGTGAAGTCCATGGGCGTCAACACGATCCGCACCTGGGGCACCGACGGCGGCACCAAGCCGCTGCTGGACTCTGCGGCGGCCAACGGCATCCGCGTGATCAACGGCTTCTGGCTCCAGCCGGGCGGCGGCCCGGGCAGCGGCGGCTGCGTCAACTACGTCACCGACACCACGTACAAGACCAACATGCTGACCGAGGTCTCGAAGTGGGTGGAGACCTACAAGTCGCACCCCGCCACGCTGATGTGGAACGTCGGCAACGAGTCGGTGCTCGGCCTGCAGAACTGCTACAGCGGCAGCGAACTCGAGGCGCAGCGCAACGCCTACACCTCCTTCGTCAACGACGTCGCCAAGAAGATCCACAGCATCGACCCCGACCACCCGGTCACCTCGACCGACGCCTGGACCGGCGCGTGGCCGTACTACAAGCGCAACGCGCCCGACCTGGACCTGTACGCGATGAACTCCTACGGCAACATCTGCAACGTCCAGGAGGACTGGGAGAAGGGCGGCTACACCAAGCCGTACATCATCACCGAGGGCGGACCGGCCGGCGAGTGGGAGGTGCCCGACGACGCCAACGGCGTTCCCGACGAGCCGACCGACGTGCAGAAGGCCGAGGGGTACACCAAGGCCTGGGACTGCGTCACCGGCGACCGGGGTGTCGCCCTCGGCGCAACCCTCTTCCACTACGGCGTCGAGCGCGACTTCGGCGGTATCTGGTTCAACCTCGTGCCAGGCGGACTGAAGCGGCTGTCCTACTACTCCGTCAAGAAGGCGTACAGCGGATCGACCGCCGGCGACAACACCCCACCCGTCATCACGAACATGGCCGTCAGCCCCGCCTCGTCCGCCCCGGCGGGCGGCGAGTTCACCGTCCGCGCCGACGTGCGCGACCCCGAGGGTGACCCGGTCACGTACAAGGTGTTCCTCAGCGGCAACTACGCCAACGGTGACAAGCGGCTGGTCGAGGCCGAGTGGCGGTCCACCGGCAACGGGACCTTCGCCGTGAAGGCCCCCGAGAAGCTCGGTGTCTGGAAGGTGTACATCCAGGCCGAGGACGGCCGCGGCAACGCCGGCATCGAGACGAAGTCGGTCAAGGTCGTCGCCCCGCCGGTGACCGGCACGAACGTGGCACTGAACAAGCCCACCACCGCCTCCTCCTTCCAGCCCTCCTACGGCGACTGCCCGTGCGAGCCCGCCAAGGCGACGGACGGCAAGTCCGGCACGCGCTGGGCCAGCGAGTGGAGCGACCCGCAGTGGATCAGCGTCGATCTCGGCGCCCCCACCGCCATCCGCAAACTCCAGCTGGTATGGGACCCGGCCTACGCGAAGTCCTACGAAGTCCAGGTGTCCGACGACGGGAACACCTGGCGCACGGTTCACACCACCACCGACGGCAACGGCGACATCGACACCATCGACGTCGCGGCGACCGCACGGCACGTCCGTCTCCAGCTGAAGGCGCGTGGCACTGGTTGGGGCTACTCGCTGTACGAGTTCGGCATCTACAGCTGACGCACCACGCCATACCCCCGGCAGGGGGCAGCGCTCAGCCCCCTGCCGGGTCACTGCACCGCATGGGCTGGAGGCCCTCCACGAGATGGCGCTCGAAACCCGCGCGCTGCTCGGCAGCGCTCTCGTCGCGACCGTTCCCGGCATCGGCACGGTGGCCACCGCGGCCGACCGGAGAGTTCCACCCCGCCGACGCTCACAACGGGCACACGATGGCGGTGTCGCCCCAGGCCTCCGCCCGACGACCCCGACGGGAACCGCGTACATACCGGCTGTTCCCCCAGTCACCGGACCGACCCCGTCCGACGCCACTCCGCCGCCGCGCTACCACAAGGAGTTCCAGGCCAACTGCGCCGTCACCCACACCGCGCCGGACGACCTCGCGTACCCGGGGCAGCCCGGCAAGTCCCACGACCACACCTTCATGGGCGGCACGACAACCAACTCCGGCAGCACCTGGGACAGCCTCTGCGGCGGCAACACCACCTGTCCCGCACCGGCCGACGTCCGCCGGGCCGCTGGTCGCGGCTACGCCTTCCACTACGTCTTCTTCAACGCATGGGCGGAGCGGACCCTCAAGGCGCTGGTCGACCGCTGCTTCGTGGGCGGCTACCGGTGCGACACGTGCGACACGTGCGACACGTGCGACACGCGCGGCTGCGACCAGAACTACCCGGGCTCGCCCCGGTGCTGAACGAGGACCACCGGCTGCCCTGATCCGGCCGGTTCACAGGGGCCCGGCCACCCGCTCCGCACGGGTGCCGCCCGGCCCCTTCCGCTGGAAGGTGCAAGGGGAAGGAAATGATGGTGGGAATGGCGGGACTGGACGACGAGACTCTCGATCGGCTCATCGACAGGCTGAGCCTCGAACAGAAGGTGCGCCTGCTCAGCGGCGCGACGACCTGGCGCACCGCCGGTGAAGCCGCGATCGGGCTGCGGGAGATGGTGGCCTCGGACGGGCCCGCCGGGGTACGCGGCGAGGCATGGGACGAGCGGCGTACCTCGGCCCTGCTGCCCTCCGCCTCCGCTCTGGGCGCGATGTGGGACGAGGAACTGGTCGAGCGGCTCGGTGGCCTGCTCGCCACCGAGGCCGCCCGCAAGGGCGTCGACGTGGTCCTGGCCCCCACGCTCAACCTCCATCGGAGCCCGCTGAGCGGACGGCACTTCGAGTGCTTCTCCGAGGACCCGGAACTGACCGGCCGTACCGGGGCCGCGCTCATCCGGGGCATCCAGGCTCTCGGGGTGGCGGCCACCGCCAAGCACTACGTCGGCAACGACTCCGAGACCGACCGGCTGACCGCCGACGTCCGGGCGTCCGAACGCACCCTGCGCGAGGTGTATCTCGCGCCTTTCGAGGCGGCCGTGGAGGCCGGAGTGTGGCTGGTGATGGCGGGCTACAACGCCGTCTGCGGTACCACCATGACGGCCAGCCCGCTGCTGGCGGAACCCCTCAAGGGGGAATGGGGGTTCGACGGGGTCGCCGTCTCCGACTGGGCGGCCGTGCGCACCACCGAGGACACCGGTCGCGCCGCCCTCGACCTGGCGATGCCGGGCCCGGACAGCCCGTGGGGCGCCTTGCTGGTGCGGGCGGTGAAGGACGGCCAGGTCGCCGAGCCGGCGGTCGACGAGAAGGTGCGGCGGCTGCTCCGGCTCGCCGGCCGCGTGGGTGCGCTGGAGCCGCATCGCCCGCCCCGGGTGCCGTGGGCGGTGTCCCGCGACACCCGGGCGCTGCTGCGCCGCGCCGTCAGTGCCGGTTCGGTGCTGCTACGCAACGCCGGCGTGTTGCCGCTGGATGCCGGCGGGCTGTCCACCGTCGCGGTCATCGGGGTGCATGCGGCGGTCCCGCGCGTCCAGGGCGGCGGCAGCGCGGGCGTCTTCTGCTCTGACGTGGTCACCCCGCTGGCCGGGGTCCGGGCCCGGCTGCGGGGGCGGGCCCGGGTGGTGTACGAGCCGGGCCCCGCCTCGGGGGGCCCGCCGGCTCCGCTCGACACCGCCTTGTGCAGCGACCCGCGGTCGGGCGCCCCCGGCGTGCTGCTGCGGGTGCTGGACGCGGCGGGGCGGGAGCTGTGCGCGGAGCACCGGCTCTCGGGCCGGCAGCTGGAGCCGGAACTGCCGCCGGGCGCGCACACGGTGGAGATCGGTGCGGTGCTGCATCCCCGTCAGCCGGGAGAGTGGACGTTCGGTGTCGGAGGCTTCGGACGCATGACGCTCACCGTCGGCGACCGCACGCTCCTGGACGGGGAGTTCCCCGGTGACACGGACGACCCGGCCGTGGTCCACGTCAACCCGCCCGTGCACACGGCACGGACGGTACTGACCGCGAAGCGGCCCGTGCAGGTGGTGGCACGGCGCGAACTGGTACCCGGCCGCGGACGCGCCACCGTCGTCACCGCGGCGCCACCGGAACCGGACCCGGCGGCCGCCCTGGAGGACGCGGTGCGGGCGGCCCGGGACGCCGACGCCGCGATCGTGGTCGTCGGCACCACCGAGCACAGTGAGACCGAAGGGTACGACCGCACCGGACTGGCGCTCGGAGGGCACCAGGACGAGCTGGTCCGCGCGGTGGCCGCCGCGAATCCGCGCACGGTCGTGGTCGTCAACAGCGGCGGCCCCGTCGAGCTGCCCTGGCACGAGGAAGCCGGTGCCGTGCTGCTCGCCTGGTTCCCGGGGCAGGAGGCCGGCGCGGGGCTGGCCGACGTCCTGTTCGGCCTCGCCGAACCCGGCGGCCGGCTCCCGACGACCTGGGCGGCGTCCCTGGCGGAGGCTCCCGTCACCCGCGTCCGGCCGGTCGACGGACGGCTCGACTACGCCGAGGGCCTGCACATCGGCCACCGGGCGTGGCTGCGTGCCGGGTGTGAGCCCGCCTACTGGTTCGGCCACGGACTCGGCTACACGACGTGGGAGTACGGCGCTGTGGAGGCCCCCGCGCATGTCACGGCCGGCGAGCCCTTCACCGTTCGGGTGACGGTGCGCAACACCGGCGTCCGCGCCGGGCGCGAGGTCGTACAGGTCTATCTCGCCCGCCCCGATTCGGCCGTGGAGCGTCCCGTGCGCTGGTTCGCCGGATACGCGGCTGTCCGGGCGGAAGCGGGCCGGACGGCGAGTGCCGAGGTGGTGGTGGGGCCGCGCGCCGTGCGGCACTGGTCGGAGGGGGACGGCGGCTGGTCCACGGAGCCCGGCCCGTACCGGCTTCTGGTGGGCGGGTCGGCGGGGGACGCGCGGTGGGCGGGGACGGTCACGGTCAGCGGTTGTTGACGGGTGGGGCGGTGCGGGTAGCGCGTTCGCCGGGTGTTGGCGCTGACCGGGGACCTCGTGTGGTGGAGATGGCAACTCCCCGCACGTCGGCCTGCGGCTGACGCCTGGGCAGCACGTCTCGGGGCCCGCGGTGGGGCTGCGCCGAGTCCGTGGCGCAGGACCCAAGGTCTGGGCGTCGGGTCCCTCTCCCAGCGGCGGGCACCGCAGTGCACCGGCCGGTCCGGCTGCCCCGGAGCACGCAGCCGTGCGGAAGGCGCCGCTCACCGCGCCGAGCGCTCCCGCAGGGCCGTCCGCCACGCCGGGTCCGGTTCCACCGGTTCGGCCTGCTCGGGTCGGCCGCCACGCGCGAAGAAGTCGGCGAGCGGCAGGATGGCCGCGCCCACGGTGACGGCGTCCGGTCCCATGGTGCCGAGGTCGATGCGGACGCGGGCGGCGGGGTGGTTCAGGGCGTACGAGGTGGCGTGGGCCGTCACCGCGTCCAGGAAGCGCCGGCCGAGCTGCAGCCCGGCCCAGCCGCCGACCAGGATGCGTTCGGGCTGGAAGAGGTTGATCAGGTCGGAGAAGCCCGCGCCGAGATACTCGGCGGTCTCCTCGAGGACGGCCAGAGCCGTGGCATCGGGTTGCGGGCCGCTCCCCGTTCCGTCCGGGTACGCGGCCGCGAGCATCGCGGTGAGCGCGGTCTCCTCGTCCGCGCCCGCGGGCGGCTGTCCTCCCGCCTCCGCCCAGCGCTGGAGCAGCGCCTCCGCGCCCGCGTACGCCTCCAGACAACCCTGGGCGCCGCAGCGGCACCGGCGTCCGCGCACCCGCACCGTCAGATGCCCCCACTCCACGGCGCGGCCCGGACTCAGGTCGTCGCTGACGACGCAGGCGCCGACGCCGGAGCCGAAGAGCACTACCGCCGCGCTCCGCGCGCCCCGGCCGGCGCCGAACCACATCTCCGCCTGGCCCAGCGTCCTGGCGCCGTTGTCGATGTAGTACGGCACGGTGTCGGGCAGGATCCGGGACTCGCGCAGCAGCCGTTCCAGGGGGACGGCGTCCCAGCCGATCGTCTGGCCGTGCACGACGGCGCCGTCCTGCGGGGTCCTGGCGACGATGCCCGGTACCCCGATCCCGACTCCGACCAGCCGCTCCGCCGCGACGCCGGCTTCCCCCAGCACTTCGGGGATGCCCTCGCGCAGATGCGTCACGACGACCCCGACGTCGTAGCGGTCGAGGCGGCGCGGGCATCCGGTCTCCAGTGGCTTCTCGATCCGGGCCAGTTCGGTGAGGGCGAGGTCGAAGAGTTCGATGCGCACCCTGGTCTCGCCGATGTCGATGCCGATCAGGTAACCGCTGCGCGCGCTGATGCGCAGCAGAGTGCGGGGGCGGCCGCCGGCCGAGTCGACGCTGCCGGCCTCCTCCACCAGGCCCTCGGTGACCAGTTCGGAGACCACGTTGCTCACCGAGCCCGAACTCAGCCCGGTGGCCGGCCCCAGCGAGAACCGGCTGAGCGGCCCGTCGAAATACAACCGTTGCAATACCGCGGTGCGGTTCTCCCGCCGCAGGTCACGCACCGTACGGCCGCTGCGCATCTTCACCGTGTCCTCCTCATTCCGCATCATGACCGCAACTTACCTGTGGCGGAGCCCTTGACGCGCCCTTCGATTGACTCTTAACTCACATCCTAAATTAAGCCGTGGGGGCTTCAGGGAACGCGGAGGGTCGCTCCGGCGCCCGCCTCCGCGGGCGACCCCGTCACTTCCCGGAAGGCCTCTGAGTCATGCGCAGAATCAGAGCGGCAGCCGTCGGTGCTGTCACCCTCTCGCTCGCCCTCGCCGCGACCGCCTGCGGCGGCGGATCCACGGGCTCGGAAGGGTCCAACGAGCAGCCGAAGACCCTCACCTACTGGGCCTCCAACCAGGGAGCGAGCCTGGAGGTCGACAAGAAGGTCCTCCGGCCGGAGCTCGACAAGTTCGAGAAGCAGACCGGGATCAAGGTGAAGCTCGAGGTCGTCCCCTGGTCGGACCTGCTCAACCGCATCCTCACCGCCACCACCTCCGGTCAGGGCCCCGACGTCCTGAACATCGGCAACACCTGGAGCGCCTCGCTGCAGTCCAGTGGCGCACTGCTGCCGTGGGACGAGAAGAACTTCGCGGCGGTCGGCGGCAGGGACCGCTTCGTGGAGTCCGCCCTCGGCTCCACGGGTGTCCAGGGCCAGGACCCGGCCGCCGTGCCGCTGTACTCGATGGCGTACGCGCTCTACTACAACAAGAAGATGTTCGCCGAGGCCGGTATCGACAAGCCGCCGGCCACCTGGGACGAACTGGTCGCCACCGGCAAGAAGCTGTCCAAGGACGGCAAGTGGGCGCTCGGCGCCGAGGGGTCCAACCTGTCGAACAACATCCACCAGGTGTTCGTCCTGGGCAAGCAGCACGGCGCGGACTTCTTCACCCCCGACGGCAAGGCCGACTTCACCTCCGACGGGGCCGTCGCCGCCGTGAAGCAGTACGTCGACCTGATGGCCAAGGACAAGATCATCGCGCCGGGCAACGCCGAGTACGCCCAGAACCAGTCCCTGAGCGACTTCGCCAAGGACAAGACGGCCATGGTGCTGTGGCAGACCGCGTCGGCCACCTTCAAGGCCCAGGGCATGAACGACGACGAGTGGGGCGTCGCCCCCGCCCCCGTGCAGTCCGGCAGGCCCGGTGCCGGCCAGGCCACCAACTCGATGGTCGCCGGCATCAACATGGCCGTGTTCAAGAACACCAAGAACATCGACGGCGCGAAGAAGTTCGTGAAGTTCATGACCAGCGACGAGGAGCAGGTCGTCCTCAACAAGGCGTACGGCTCCATCCCGCCGGTCAAGGCCGCCCAGCAGGACCCGGCCTTCGGCGCCCCCGCGCTCGCCGTGCTTCGGGACACGCTCGCCACCAGCGCCACCGCACTTCCGCAGGTCCCCGAGGAGTCCCAGTTCGAGACCCTCGTCGGCACCGCGGTCAAGGAACTCTTCGCCGACGCCGCCGCGGGGCGGCCGGTGACCACCGAGTCGGTGCGGGCCAGGCTCGAAAAGGCCCAGCAGCAGATGCCCACGAAGTGAGTACGGACACCACCATGACCACCACCGCTGCCCTGGACACAGGCGAGCGGACGGCACGGAAGAACGACCCCGGAGCGGCACCGCGCAGGCGCCGTTCCGGGCGGCTGCGCCGTATCGGACTGCCGTATCTGCTGCTGTTGCCCGCCCTGATCCTCGTACTGCTGGTCCACCTGGTGCCGATGGTGATCGGCATCGCCGTCAGCTTCAAGGAGCTCACCCAGTTCTACATCCGCGACTGGGGCACCGCTCCCTGGACCGGGTTCGACAACTACTCCCTCGCGGTCGACTTCAACGCCCCCGTCGGCGAGGCGCTGCTGAAGTCCTTCCTCACCACCTGCCTGTTCACCGTGCTCTCGGTCGGGCTGTGCTGGCTGCTCGGCGCGGCCGCCGCCATCTTCATGCAGGAGAGCTTCCGCGGCCGCGGCTTCCTGCGCACGCTGTTCCTCGTCCCGTACGCGCTGCCCGTCTACGCCGCCGTCATCACCTGGGCGTTCATGTTCCAGCGCGACAACGGCCTGATCAACCAGGTCCTGTACGACCAGCTGGGGCTCACCGACAGCCCGCCGTTCTGGCTGATCGGCGACAACAGCTTCATCGCCCTGCTCGTGGTCTCGGTCTGGAAGGGCTGGCCCTTCGCCTTCCTGATCATGATGGCCGGGCTGCAGAACATCCCCCGGGAGATCTACGAAGCCGCGGCCCTCGACGGAGCCGGGGTCTGGCAGCAGGTGCGCCGCATCACGCTGCCGTCGCTGCGCCCGGTCAACCAGGTGCTCGTCCTGGTGCTGTTCCTGTGGACGTTCAACGACTTCAACACCCCCTTCGTCCTCTTCGGTGAGGCGGCACCCGAGTCCGCAAACCTCATCTCGCTGCACATCTACCAGTCCTCGTTCCAGACCTGGAACTTCGGGACCGGTTCCGCGATGTCGGTCCTGCTGCTGCTGTTCCTGCTCGTGGTGACGGGTGCCTACCTCATGCTCACGTCCCGAGGAAGGAGGGCCACCGATGCCTAGCCAGTCCCGGCGTCAGGTCCGCTCCCCGATGGCCGCCCCGCAATCCTTCCTGTGGAGCCGGCGGATCTTCCTGACGCTCCTCGCCGGCTTCGTGCTGCTGCCGGTGTACGTCATGATCTCCAGCTCGCTCAAGCCGCTCGAGGACGTGTCCGGCACGTTCCAGTGGATCCCCTCCGGTCTCACCGTCCGCCCGTACTTCGACATCTGGGAGACGGTGCCGCTGGCCGACTACTTCATGAATTCGCTGATCGTGGCGGGCGCGGCGACCGTCTGCTCCGTCACCATCGCCGTGTTCGCCGCGTACGCGGTCAGCCGCTACTCCTTCCGCGGCAAGCGCGTCTTCACGGTGACGGTGCTGTCGACCCAGATGTTCCCCGGCATCCTGTTCCTCCTGCCGCTGTTCCTCATCTACGTCAACATCGGCAACGCCACCGGCATCGCGCTGTTCGGCTCCCGCGGCGGACTGATCCTCACCTACCTCACCTTCTCGCTGCCCTTCTCCATCTGGATGCTGATGGGGTACTTCGAGTCCGTGCCCAGAGACCTCGACGAGGCGGCCAAGGTGGACGGCTGCGGGCCCGTCGGAGCCCTCTTCCGCGTCATCGTCCCCGCCGCGATCCCGGGCATCGTCGCCGTCGCCGTCTACGCGTTCATGACCGCCTGGGGCGAGGTCCTGTTCGCCTCCGTCATGACCAACGACACCACCCGCACCCTCGCCGTCGGGCTCCAGGGCTACTCCACCCAGAACGACGTGTACTGGAACCAGATCATGGCCGCCTCACTCGTCGTCAGCCTGCCCGTCGTCGCCGGCTTCCTGCTCCTGCAGCGCTACCTCGTCGCCGGTCTCACCGCCGGCGCCGTCAAGTGACCGCCGGACAGTACCGCCGCCCCACGACCATCCCAGAGAGGCTCTCTGTGTCCGACTCGCTCGACCTCGCCGCCTTCCCCGCCGACTTCACCTGGGGCACGGCCACCTCCGCCTACCAGATCGAGGGGGCCGCCGCCGAGGACGGCCGGTCCCCGTCGATCTGGGACACCTTCTCCCACACCCCCGGCAAGGTGGACAACGACGACCACGGCGACGTGGCCTGCGACCACTACCACCGGTGGCCCGAGGACATCGCGCTGATGAAGCGGCTCGGCACCGACGCCTACCGCATGTCCATCGCCTGGCCCCGCGTCATGCCCGCCGGTGACGGACCGGTCAACGCGCCCGGCCTCGACTTCTACGACCGCCTCGTCGACGCCCTCCTCACGGCCGGCATCACCCCCAACATCACCCTCTACCACTGGGACCTCCCCCAGGCCCTCCAGGACCGCGGCGGCTGGACCGTACGCGACACCGCCGAACACCTCGCCGCCTACGCCTCCGTGGTGGCAGAACGGCTCGGTGACCGGGTCACCCGGTGGGCCACCCTCAACGAACCCCTGTGCTCCGCCTGGATCGGCCACCTCGAGGGCCGAATGGCTCCCGGCCTGACCGACCTGACCGCCGCCGTGCAGGCCTCGTACCACCTGCTGCTCGCCCACGGCCTGGCCACCCGGGCGATCCGCGCGGCCGTCCCCGGCGCACAGGTCGGACTGGTCACCAACCACTCCACCGTCGAGGCAGCGTCCACCCGTCCCGAGGACATCGCGGCGGCCACCCGCATGGACGGCCACATCAACCGCTGGTGGCTCGACCCGGTGTACGGCCGGGGCTTCCCCGCCGACCTGCGCGAGCTGTACGGCGTCGAACTCCCGGAACGGCCCGGCGACCTGGACACGATCGCCGCACCGCTGGACTGGCACGGCCTCAACTACTACTTCCCGGCGACCGTCACCGACGACCCCAGGGGCCCGGTGCCGTACGCCCGCGAGATCCGGGTGCCCGACGTGCCCCGCACCGGCATGGACTGGCAGATCGACGCCGACGGCCTTGAGGCCCTGCTGCTGCGGCTCACCGACGACTACGGGGTCCGCGAGCTGTACGTCACCGAGAACGGCTCCGCGTTCCCGGACACCGTGTCGCCCGAGGGCACCGTCCACGACCCCGACCGGGCCCGCTACCTGGAGCAGCACGTGAGTGCCTGCGCCCGGGCGGTCCGCAAGGGCGCACCGCTGGCCGGCTACTACGCCTGGTCCCTGCTCGACAACTTCGAGTGGGCCTACGGCTACGACAAGCGATTCGGCCTCGTCCACGTCGACTACGAGACGCAGACCCGCACCCTCAAGACAAGTGGCCGGCGGTACGCGGACATCATCCGCGCCCACCGGCAGATGCGCCCCTGACCCAGGTCAGGCGGACTCGCGTACGACCAGTTCCGGGGCGAAGACGAGGGTGCGAGGTTCGGCAGGGGTGCCCTGGACCTGCTCGCCGAGCATTCTGGCCATGGCCGCCGCCATCTCCTCCACCGGCTGGCGCACGGTGGTGAGCGGCGGCCGGCACGTCACGGCGATGCTCGAGTCGTCGAACCCGACGACGGCGACGTCCTCCGGTATGCGCCTGCCCAGTTCCCGCAGGACTTGGCAGGCGCCCTGGGCCATCAGGTCGTTGGCCGCGAACACGCCGTCCACCTCGGGGTGGTCCCGCAGCAGCGTGGCCATGGCCGTCGTCCCGCTGTCGAGGGAGAAGGCACCCTCGGCCAGCGGAGGGGTGTCGTGTCCGGCGCGTGCCAGGGCGTCGCGGAACCCGGCGAGTCGTTCCTGGCCGGCCCTGAGATCCGGCGGGGCGCTGATCACCGCGATACGGCGGCAGCCGCGAGCCAGGAGGTGCTCCCCGGCCAGGCGTCCTCCCGCGTAGTGGTCCAGATCGACACAACTGACCGGCGCCGTATGGGTCGGACGTGCGAACAGCACCGTGGGGACGCCCGCGGCCAGGAGCATGCCCGGCAGGGGGTCGTCCGGTTGCACGGAGACCACCAGGGCGCCGTCGGCACTGCCCTGCCGCACGTAGTCGACCACCTGCGTCCTGGCCGTCTCCGACTCGGCGAACAGCAGCACCGGCTGCATCGTGCGTGCCCGGAGATACCCCACGACGCCGTTGACGACGCGACCGAAGAACGGGTCTGCGAACACGCGCCCGGCGAAAGCGTCGCCTGCGCCGGAGACGATGAGGGCCAGGGCCCCGGTGCGTCGGGTGACCAGCGCCCTCGCCGCTCGGTTCGGCGCGTAGCCGGTCCGTTCGATCGCGCTGCGGACCAGGGCCTGGATGTCGGGGTCGACATTACGCACACCGTTCACGACCCGCGACACAGTGGCGCGGGAGACCCCCGCCTCCCGCGCGACATCCTCCAGCGTTGGGGCCTGCCTGTGCATGCGGGAACTCTAACGCCGGGCACTCACGCGGGCACAGGGCGCCCGAGGTGGTGCCGGCGAAGCCGGGAGCACGCCCGGACGATGGCGTCCCGCCGGGTGGTGTAGCCGATCAACGGACCGGAACTCGCAGGTCGCGCCGGGTACTTCGACCGGCTGAGGCACTCCCCGCGCCTGACCGGGCCACTTCGCGTGCCGCGCCAACGGAGAGATCATCGCGAGCCAGGTACCGGAAGGCGAAGCGCATGATCGCTTACACCACCTCGCGGGACGCGACCGCCCGGACCAGCGGGAGGCGGCGTCAGTCACCGGCCGGCGGCGGTGCTTCGACGGGCTGCCAGTCGTCCAGGAAGGCCAGTGCGCCGTCCGTGATGCGGTAGACGTCCAGGCTGGGCTTACCGATTGAAAGGGCCACGGTGACGCCGTGCTCACACAGTCATCGAGTCCACCACCCGGCGGGGCGGGCAGATCTGCGATCCGGCGGTCGGCAGGAAGCGGCTCGCGTGGGAAGAATTCAATGAACAGTTCGCCGGCATCACGGTCGTGGTGCGCGAACGTCCTGATCATTCCTGGCTGAGAACGTTCCCCCCGCTTGCTCAATTCGTACGCGCGTCCGTGCCTTACCGCTTCGCTCAGCCTTGCGCCGACCGCTGTACGTCATCTTCTGCTGGGCGTCATGCTGCAACTGATCAGCTCCGGCACGGTCCTGAAGAGCCCGGCCGCCGCGCTCCCTCTGGTGGCCCTTCCGGCAGGAGTACGGCGGCCTGCGCCTGATCTCGCTCGAAGGCAGCCGCCCCGACACCACCCCCGAGGAACTGGACCGAGCCCTCGCCCACCACGCCGGTGCACGTCACGCGCGCATTCAGCGTCTCTCCCACCCCACCCCCGGCTCATGAACCCCGGCACCACCCGTACCGCCGACTTTCACACAGCCGCCACCAGACCCTTCCCTGACGTTTGGTGCTCTTGGAACACTCCTTCCGCGCACAATCCGTCAAACAGAACCGACCGGTCGAACACCCTCAAGGGGAGAGGTCCCTCACCCATGCCCGAAGTCAACCGGCGTAGATTCCTTCAACTCGCGGGCGCCACCTCGGCGTTCACCGCGCTGTCGAGCAGCATTCAGCGGGCCGCCGCCATCCCGGCGAACCACCGCACGGGGTCGATCGAAGACGTCGAGCACATCGTCGTCCTGATGCAGGAGAACCGTTCGTTCGACCACTACTTCGGCAAGCTGAGGGGCGTCCGCGGCTTCGGCGACCCGCACCCGGTGACGCTGGACAGCGGCAAGTCGGTGTGGCACCAGTCCGACGGCACCAAGGACCTGCTGCCCTTCCACCCCACCGCCGAGGACCTCGGCATGCAGTTCCTGGAGGGCCTGCCGCACGGCTGGACCGATGGACAAGTCGCCTACAACAAGGGCAAGTACGACAAGTGGATCCCCGCCAAGGGCACCACGACCATGGCGTACCTGAACCGCGAGGACATCCCCTTCCACTACGCCCTCGCCGACGCGTTCACCATCTGCGACGCCTACCACTGCTCCTTCATCGGCTCCACCGACCCGAACCGCTACTACCTGTGGACGGGGTACACGGGCAACGACGGCACGGGCGGCGGCCCCGTCCTCGGCAACGACGAACTCGGCTACGGCTGGACGACCTACCCGGAGCGGCTCGAAGCGGCCGGTATCTCCTGGAAGATCTACCAGGACATCGGCGACGGACTCGACGCCGCCGGCTCCTGGGGCTGGATCGACGACGCCTACCGCGGCAACTACGGCGACAACTCCCTGCTGTACTTCAACAAGTACCGCAACGCCCAGCCCGGCGAGCCCTGGTTCGACAAGGCCCGCACCGGCACCGACGTCAAGAACGGCGACGGCTACTTCGACCAGCTGAAGGCCGACGTCAAGGCCGGAAGGCTGCCGCAGATCTCCTGGATCGCCGCCCCCGAGGCCTTCTCCGAGCACTCCAACTGGCCCTCCAACTACGGCGCCTGGTACATCGCCCAGGTCCTGGACGCCCTCACTTCCAACCCGGAGGTCTGGTCGAAGACGGCCCTGTTCGTCACGTACGACGAGAACGACGGCTTCTTCGACCACCTGGTGCCGCCGCTCCCGCCGAAGGACGCCTCGCAGGGCAAGTCCACCGTCGATGTCTCGCTCGACCTCTACCCGGGCGACAGCCGGCGCCCGGCCGGCCCCTACGGCCTCGGCCCGCGGGTGCCGATGCTGGTCGTCTCGCCGTGGAGCACGGGCGGTTACGTCTGCTCCGAGACCCTCGACCACACCTCGATCCTGCAGTTCATGGAGCGCCGCTTCGGCGTCAAGGAGACCAATGTCTCCCCGTGGCGCAGGGCCGTGTGCGGTGACCTGACCTCGGCCTTCGACTTCTCCCGCAAGGACAGCCGCCCGGCCGCGCTGCCGGAGACGGACGAGTACGAGCCGCAGGACCGCGAGCGGCACCCCGACTACCGGCCGACGCCCCCGGCCGACCCGGACATGCCCCGCCAGGAGCGCGGTCTGCGCCCCGCCCGCCCGCTGAAGTACGCCCCGTCCGTGGACGGCTCGGTGGACGCGGCGGCCGGCAGGATCACGCTGGCCTTCGCCTCCGGCGCCAAGGCGGGCGCCGCCTTCCTGGTGAGGTCCGGCAACCGCGCCGACGGGCCGTGGACGTACACCACCGAGGCCGGCAAGAGCATCGCGGACACCTGGAACTCGGCGTACTCGAACGGCTCGTACGACCTGACCGTGCACGGCCCGAACGGCTTCCTGCGCGTCTTCAGGGGTCCGAACAAGACGGCGGGACCCGAGGTCACCGCGCGCCACACCGGTGACGACATCCAGCTCACCTTCACCAACAAGGGCTCCGGCACCGTCCGGCTCAAGGTCACCAGCGGCTACGGCGGCTCTGCGCGCACCTTCACCGTGCGCCCCGGCGCCACCGTCCGGCACACCGCGGACCTGACGGCGAGCCGCCGCTGGTACGACCTGACCGTCACCTCCGACGCCGACCCGGCGTTCCTGCGGAGGTTCGCCGGTCACGTCGAGAACGGACGTCCCGGGGTGAGCGACCCGGCGATGATCGTCGAGTAGCGAGGCTCAGAGCGGCGTGAGGTGCCCCGGCGACGGCTGCCGGGGCACCAGCGTCCGTGCGACCGACACCGTGCCCGGCACCAGCGCCGGTTCGACCGACGCCGTCCCCGGCTCCAGTGCCAGTACCGCGGCGACGGGGTGGTCCTCCTCCGGGGCCGCGGGCTGCGGTGCGACCCGGGTGAGCAGGATGACGCCCCGGGCCGCGAGGCCCGCGCCCGCCAGCGCGAGCAGGACCCCGGCCGCGCCGCCCTGCAGCCGCTCGCCGAGCAGGACCAGGCCGATGAGCGCGGCGGCCACCGGATTGGTCAGGGTCACCACCGCGAGCGGGGCGTCCAGACCGTCGCGGTAGGCGGTCTGGGACAGGAAGAGACCGCCCACCGCGAGGGCGGCGACGAGCAGCGCCACCCCGATCACCTGCACGCTGAGCAGCGGGCCCGAGCGGTCCGTCGCGGCCACGGTGACGGTCTGGGTGAGGGCCGAGGCGACTCCGGAGGCGAAGCCGGACGCGGTCGCGTGCCGCAGCCCCGGCCGGGTCCCGGGCCGCGCCAGCAGACCGATCAGCACGGCCGTGGTCCCGGCGACGGCCAGCGCCTCGGGGGTGCTGAGGACGTCGTCGGGGGCGGGCCCCGAGGCCGTGACGAGGATCGCGGCCAGACCGAGCAGCGTGAGCGCGGTGCCCCGCCACTCCGCGGCGCTGACCTTGCGGCCCGCGACCCGCGCGCCGAGCGGAACGGCCGCGACCAGGGTGAGCGCGCCGAGCGGCTGGACCACGGTCAGCGGTCCGTACTTCAGCGCCACGACATGCAGCAGCGCGGCGGAGCCGTTGAGCGCCACGGATGCCCACCAGGCACCGGAGACCAGCAGGCGCACGAGCCCGGTCTCGGGGGCCCGGGAGGCGAGGCGCTCCTGGGCGACGGCGGCGGCCGCGTAGGCGACGGCCGAGAACAGGGACAGCACTACGGCGAGCAGTGTGGCGTTCATCGGCCCGCTCCCACGAGGGTCGGTTCTTCGACAGGTACTTCGGCCGGTACGAGGTGTTCGGTGCCGCGTCCCGCGGTGGTCCGGGTGCGGTGCGGCGGGGGGATCACGGCGAGCGCGAGACCGAGCAGAGCGGTCGCCACGATCGCGTCGAGCCAGTAGTGGTTGGCCGTCCCCACGATCACCAGCAGGGTCAGCAGCGGGTGGAGCAGCCACAGCCGGCGCCAGCGCGACCGGGTGGCGACGATCAGCCCGATCGCCACCATCAGGGCCCAGCCGAAGTGCAGCGAGGGCATCGCGGCGAACTGGTTCGACAGTTGGTCGCTGGAGGGCGGGCCGTACACCGAGGGGCCGTAGACCCGGGCGGTGTCGATCAGGCCGGTCGCTTCGAGCATGCGCGGCGGGGCCAGCGGGAAGAGCAGATGGCCGACCAGGGCGACGGCGGTGACGGTGGCCAGGACCCGGCGGGCCCACACATAGTGCGCGGGGCGCCGCAGATAGAGCCAGACCAGGAAGGCCGCGGTGGCCGGGAAGCGGACGGTCGCGTAGTAGGTGTTCGCGACACGGACCAGGGTGTCGCCGTGCAGCAGCACCGACTGCACCGCGCTCTCGTCGGGCAGCCGGAGGGTCCGCTCCAGGTCCCACACCCGGTCCGCGTTGCTGAAGGCCTCGCCGGTGCGGCCGGTGGCCAGCTGCCGGCCGAACTTGTAGACGAGGAAGAGCCCTGCGACGAGCAGGAGCTCACGGACGAGCGGCGGACGCGCTAGCGCGTCCGACTCGGCTTCTGCAGGCTCGGTGCGGGCATTCATTCCCCCGGCCCTTTCGCTGACGGTGGTGCGTGGGTGGTGCGGACGGCGGCCCGCAGGGCTTGTGACCCCGCGGACGCGCCGAACTCATCGATACGGGTAGGTACCGAAACGACACTGTACCGATACGGCAGTGTACCGATACGGTCGGGTACCGGTACACTGGCGTACCGATAGACATAGGCCACACTGGGAAGCACGCACCCGCCGAGCGAGGAGAAGAGCCGATGACGTCGCAGGCCGCGGACGGACCGGAGACGGTCGCCGCCTCGCGCCGCTCCAAGATCACGCCCGAGCGTGAGAAGGAGTTCTTCGACGCCGTCCTCGACCAGATCCGTGAGTGCGGCTACGACGCCGTCACCATGGAGGGCATCGCCACCAGCACGCGATGCAGCAAGTCCACGCTCTACCGGCAGTGGAAGACCAAGCCCCAGTTCGTCGCGGCGGCCCTGCGTTCCAGCCGCTGCCCGCGCTTCGCCGGCATCGACACCGGCACGCTCGCGGGCGACCTGCGCGCGGCCGGGCGGGCGGCGGGCGACTCGTACGGCGACACCACGATCCTGCTCCAGGCCTTCGGGCACGCGGTCACCCAGGACCGCGAGCTCCAGCAGGCGCTGCGCGAGGCGCTCGTCGAACCCGAGCTCGCCGCGCTCCGGGCCATCCTCCAGCGCGGGGTCGAGCGCGGTGAGATCGCCGCCGACCATCCCGCGCTGCCGTACGTCGCCGCGCAGATCTTCGGCGTGCTGCGCGCCCGGCCGGTCCTGGAGGGCGAGTTCGCGGACCCCGACTACCTGCTCCGCTTCGTGGAGGCCGCCGTGCTGCCCGCACTGGGATTGACATGAGAAGACTCAGGCCGCCGTCCACGGGATGACTGGACGGTGACCTGGACGCGCCGCACCGTGGGGACGGGGGCGGCGCGCACCCCCGGCCGGGTGCAGCACCTCTTGAGCGGAGAGGTGCTCCACCCGGCCGTCTGCTGTGAGGGCTCAGACGTCCTGGCCGTTGCCGCCGCCGGACGCCACCTTGATGCCCTTCGTTATTTCATCGATCACGGACTGCTGCTCCCCGACGTCGACACCGAAGCGGACCACCACGATCTGACCGGAGTCCGCGGGGGAGGGGAAGGCCAGCGACTCGACATAGCCGTCGGCGCCCTTGCTGGTGACCGCCTTCCAGCGCACCAGATAGCCCTTCTGCCCCGCGACCGTCACCGCCTTGGAGGCCAGCACCTCGTGCGAGGTGATCTCGCCGTACCCCTCGCCGTAGGACTGCTGGGCGTTCTCCTTGATGTCCGCCTTCGCGACCTCCTCGGCGGTGGTGCCCGTGGTGCCGAGCACGCGCGCGGGGGCCGAGTAGGCGCCGCCCTTGGTGCAGTTCTGGGAGGTGTCCCCAGGGCACTTGTAGGACTCCTCCGAGGTCACCGACGCGCCCACGGTGATCTCCTGGCCGTACCAGCCGTCCGGCACCGGCAGGCTGATCCCGCTGATCGAGTCGGTCACCGAGCCGCTCTCGATCCGGGGTGCCTCGGATCCCTCCGGCGACGGGGACGGGGACTGTCCCCCGGAACCGCCGGAGTCGCCGAAGGGGTCGTCCTGTCCACCGGGGCCGCCCGGCCCGCCCTGACCGCCGGGACTCGGCCGGGAGTTGGCGGTGCCGCCGTCCGAACCCCCGCTGTCGGCCAGCGCGTACACGCCCACACCGATGCTCGCGAGGACCGCGGCGGCCACCGCCACGGCTATGCCCGTACGCAATCCGCGCCGCTGACCGCCGGGCGGCGGCGTGGGATACGCCGGATAGGCCGGGTATGCCGGCTGTGTCCCGGCGGCCGGCGACGGCGCCGGCGGACCCCATGCGGCGGCCGATCCCGCGGGGCGGGTCTGGTCCGTCCATGCTCTGCCGTCCCACCAGCGCTCGGTGGCGGGACCGTCACTTGTCTGCCCCGGGTCGGGATACCACCCGGGAGGAGTCACCTGCGTCATGGCCCCACCGTATGAGGCAACGGTGAAAACCGTATGAGAGGGGCCCGGACCACCGTCCTGTCATCCTGCCGCACGCACCGTCACCCATGTCGGCAACAGCTGACCGGACCGCCCTCCAAGCGGACAGCCGGAGGGCTACGCTCAAGGCCTGTACGTCGTTCGGGCGACTTGGGGAGGTAGCGGGATGACGGAGGTACGGCCCACGGCGGCCGCCTCGGCTTCCCTGTGGGAGCGCGACGCCGAAGTCGCCGCCGTCGTACGGGCGGTGGACACCCTGAGCGCCGACCGTTCCTCCTCCGGCAGCCTGTTGGTGATCCGGGGCGAGGCGGGCCTCGGCAAGACCGCCCTGCTGGCCGAGACCCGGCGGATCGCCGAGGCGCGCGGCTGCCATGTGTGGTCCGCCCGCGGCGGCGAGACCCTGAGGTCCGTCCCCTTCAATGTGGTCCGGCAGTTGCTCCAGCCGGCGCTGGTGTCGCTGCTGCCGGAGGAGGCCCGCGAGTACTTCGGCGACTGGTACGACATCGCCGGACCCGCCCTCGGCATAGCGAACCCCGGGGACCGGCGGCCCGACCCGCAGGGCGTGTGCGACGGTCTGGTCACCGCCGTACGGCGACTGGCGCGGCGCGACTGGCCGCTGGTGCTGCTCATCGACGACGCCCACTGGGCCGACCAGGAGACCCTGCGCTGGCTCGCCGCCTTCGCCGAGCGCCTCGATGACCTGTCCGTGCTGGTCGTGGTGGCCCGCAGGCCCGGCGACGTCCGGGGCGAGAGCGCCCGGCACCTCGATGCCGTGGCCGCAGCCGCGAGCCGACCCGTCACCAACCTCAGCGCGCTGACCCCGGACGCCACCGCGGGCCTCACCCGCGCCACCGTCGGCGGCCACGCCGACGCCGCGTTCTGCCGCGAGGTCTGGGCCGTCACCGCCGGAAACCCCTACGAGACCGTCGAGCTCCTCGCCAAGGTGCAGGACAGCGAGATGGAACCGGTCGAGTCCTCCGCGGCCGAACTGCGCGCCCTGAACCGCTCGGCCCGCGGCGGCGGACTCGTCGCCCGCCTGGAGGGACTCGGCATCGAGGCCACCCGGTTCGCCTGGGCGGCCGCCATCCTCGGCGCCGGGATCACCGTCGACCTGGTCGCCGAGCTCGCCACCATGGGCCACGACGACGCGGTGCGCTGCGCCGAACTCCTGCGCAGCGCCCGTATCCTCACCACACCCGACCCGGCCTCGGTCCCGGTGAAGGAGGGCGACCTGGAGTTCGTCCACCCGCTGATCGCCACCGCCGTCTACAACTCCATCCCGCCCGCCCTGTGCACCGCCATGCACGGCATCGCCGCCCGCGTGGTCACCGCCTCCGGGCGCGGGGCGGCGGCCGCCTCCCGCCATCTCCTGGAGGTCCACCCCGACGACGACGCGGAACTCGTCGGGCAGTTGCGCGAGGCCGCCGCCGAACATCTCGCCGTCGGCGCCCCGGACGCGGCCCGCAGCTGTCTGGAACGCGCCCTGCGAGAACCGCCGCGGCCCGAGGTCCACGCCCATGTCCTGTACGAACTGGGCTGCGCCGCACTGCTGACCGCACCGGCCACCACCATCGGCCATCTGCGGACCGCGCTCGCCATGCCCGGCCTCGACGGCGCCGAACGCGTCGACGCCGTCTACCGCCTCTCCCAGGCCCTGCTCCACAACGACCAGTTGGAGGAGGCGGTGCGCACCGTCGAGGCGGAAGCCGCCCGGCACGCGCACGGACCGGCCAGATTGCGGCTCCAGGCCGTGCAGTACATGTGGGAGGGCATCCACGCGGGCGAGGCGACCTCACCCGGACGCTCCGAACGGCTCGCGGAACTCGCCTCCACCTGCACCGGCCGCGACAACTCCGAGCGCGCCCTGATCATCCTGCGCGGCTTCGACGCCATGACACACGGGGAGAACGCCGAGGAGGTCGTCGAGCTGTGCGACCGCGCCCTCGTCAACGGCCGCCTCGCCCCCGGGCTCGGCTGGACCGACACCGAGTGGGGTGTCGAGATCCTGATGATGCTGGCCAGTTCGTACACCTACGCCGACCGGCTCGACCGCGCCGAGAGCATGTTCACGGAGGCCCTGCGCACCTACGAGTCGGCGGGCTGGAGCGGCGGCCATCTCGCCCTGGCGCACGCCTTCCTCGGCTTCGCGTACCGCCGGCGCGGCCGCCTGAGGGAGGCCGAGACCGCACTGCGCGAGTCCCTGCGGCTCGCCGAGCGCGTCGGCCGCGGACTGCCGCTGTACTGGTCCGCCAGCTGCAACCTCGTCGACACGCTGCTGGCCCGCGGCCATACCGACCAGGCCTGGGAGGTCGCCGAACAGTACGGCTTCGCCCCGCCGTACCCGTCCACCATCGTGCTGCCCGACCCACGCTCGGTGCGCGGCCGCCTGCTGCTCGCCGTCGGCCGCACCAAGGACGGCATCAACGAACTGGAGGGGGCCGGGAAGGCGGCCACCGCGCGCGGCCACCACAACCCGGTGCTCGCTCCCTGGGCGCTCGACCTCGCCCGGGCCCTGGCCACCGAGGACCCGCCGCGGGCCGCCCAACTCGCCGCCGACGTCCGCCGGCACGCCGAGCGCTTCGGCACCGACACGGCCATCGGCGAGGCCCTGCGCTGCGCCGCGGCCCTGGAGACCGGCCAGCGCGCGGTCCGGCTCGCCGCCCAGGCGGTCACCTTCCTCGACGCCTCGCCCTGCCAGTACGAACACGCCGCCGCCCGCATCGAGTACGGCATCGCGGCCCGCTCCACCGCGGAACTCCACCGGGGCCTGACGCTGGCCCGGCTGTGCGGCGCCGACGGTCTGGTGGCCAAGGCGGAGGAGATGCTGGCGACGGGAACCGGGCTGGACTGACTAGGCACCCAGCAGCCGGCCGGTCACCGCCGACAGCCGCCTCCGCACCTCCGGGTCGTACGTCGCCTCGTGCGCCCGCGCCGCGGACGTCCCGTCGAAGTAGCCACCGCTGCCCGCCTCCTGGGTGGCCAGGGCCAGCACCCCGGGCGCGCCGTCGGCGACCGTGTTCCAGGGCGTGATGCCGCCCTCACGGACCATCGCGGTGTCCATGAAGGTGGCCGGATGCTTCGTCCTCCTCGGCGAGCACCGGCTGGGCGGCCGCGAACGCCGAGTTCGCCGCCGGCACCCCGCAGTACACGGCCGTCTGCAGCAGCACCGCGCCGATCTCCTCCGGGGTCAGACCATTGCGCCGGGCCGCCCGTACATGCATCGCCAGCTCGTCGTAGTGGCCGTGGGCGACCAGCGCGGTAAGGGTGATCATGCTGCGCTCGCGGCGGCTGAGCGTCGGGTCGGTCCAGATCTCGCCCCAGGCGTAGCGGGAGATGAAGTCCTGGAAGCGCGCGGTGAAGGGCGTCTGCCGGGCCTGGGCCCGGTCCACGTGGGCGTCGCCCAGCACCTTTCGGCGCACCTCCATGCCGCGCGGAGCGCTGCCTCGAAGGTGGGCGCGCAGGGCGGTGAGAACGGCCTCCGGGCACTGCGCGGGCGCCAAATGGGAGGCGCCGGGGATCTCGACGAGCGCGGCACCGGGCACCGTGTCGGCGATCTCCCGCAGATGGGCCGGCGGGGTCGCCGGATCCTCCCGGCCCGCGATCAGCAGCGTCGGCGCGGAGATCTCCGCCAGCCGGTCGCGCAGGTCGAACGCGGCCAGCGCGTCACAGCAGGCCGCGTACGCCTCCGGGTCGGCGTCACGGTGGTCCTGGACGAGCCGCGGCACGGTGAACCCGGCAGTGAACCAACGGGAGTCGGCCGTCCCGGCCAGCTCGGCGAGTCCCTTCGCGCGCACCAGCGCGGCCCGCTCCTCCCACGGCTTCGCCCCGTTGAAGTGGGCCGAGGAGCAGATCACGGCGAGTGACGCCACCCGCTCGGGATGATGTACGGCCAGCTGCAGCCCCACGGCACCGCCCAGCGACACCCCGGCGTACGCGAACCGCTCGATGCCGAGCGAGTCGGCGAGCCGCAGCACCAGGTCGGCGAGGTCACCGACGGTCGCTCCGGGGCCGATCAGCTCCGCCGCCGAGCCCCCGTGCCCGGGCAGGTCCCAACGGACCACCCGATGCCCGATGGACAGCTCGGGCGCGACCGCGTCCCACAGGGCGTACGAGGTGCCCAGCGACGGCCCGAGCAGCAGCGGAGGAGCGGAAGCGGAGCCCTCGATACGGTGGTTGAGCAGTAGGTCGGTCAACGTCGCTCCAGAGCACGGTCGGTGAGGGCAGCGGCGCTGCCGGTGTAGCGGACGGGGTCGGCGAGCTCGTCGAGGCCGAACTCCTGCAACTCGAGCTCCTCGGCGAGGAGTTCGGCAAGGCTCCGGCCCTCGGCGTGAGCGCGCCGGGCCAGCTCGGTGAGCAGCGCCTTGGCACGGGCGCGCCCCAGCACGGGGGCGAGCTCGGCGGACAGCCGCTCCGAGACGATCAACCCGTGGGTGAGATCCAGGTGTTCGCGCATCGCGTCCGCGTGGACCCTGAGTCCCTGGACGAGTTCGGCCGCGTCCCGGGCAGCGCCGCCCGCGAGCCGGAACAACTCGCGCAGCGGCTCCCACTCGGCGTGCCAGGCACCGGCCGGACGCTCGTCCTCGGCGGCCAGCGACCCGTACAGCGTGGCCGCGAGCTGCGGCGCCCGCCGGGCCGCGGCCGCGATCAGCGTGGACCGTACGGGATTCGCCTTGTGGGGCATCGCCGACGAACCGCCGCCACTGCCCTCCGCGAGCTCCGCGATCTCGGTACGGGACAGCGTCAGCACATCCGCCGCGATCTTCCCCAGCGCCCCTGCCGTGAACGCCAGACACCCGGCCAGATCGGCGACCGGGGTGCGCAGGGTGTGCCAGGGCAGCGTCGGCGCCGCGAGCCCGGTCTCCCGGGCATACGCCGCCACCAGCGCGGGCGCGTCCTCGGTGCCGTACGCCGTGAAGGCCGCCAAGGTCCCGGCCGCGCCGCCGAGTTGGGCGGGCAGCAACTCCCGTACGGCGATGACGCGATCCCGGGCGTCCAGCACCAGCGCACGCCAGCCCGCCGCCTTGAGCCCGAACGTCGTCGGTACGGCGTGCTGGGTGAGGGTGCGCCCGGGCAGCGCGGTGTCCCGGTGCTCGGCGGCCAGCCGTGCCAGCGCCGACTCGGTGCGGGCCAGGTCGGCGAGGAGCGGGTCCAGGGCGCGATGGGCGACGAGCATCGTCGCGGTGTCCATGATGTCCTGGCTGGTCGCGCCCCGGTGGACGTACGGGCCGTACTCCTTGCCCACCGCCTCGGTCAGATCGGCGACGAGCGGGATGACCGGGTTGCCTCCGGCGCGGGCGCGCCGTGCGATCGACGGCACGTCGAACCGTCCGACGTCGGCCGCCTCGGTCACCGCCTCGCCCGCCGCGGCCGGGCCCTGGGCGCGGGTCAGCGCGGCCTCGGCGTCGAGCAGGGCCTGCAGATAGGCGGTGTCGCTCGTCGCGGACGCGGCGGCGCAGTCCGCCCACCCGGGGCCGAGCAGACTGTCGGCATCGGCAGAAGTCACTGGAACTCCAGGAAGACCGTTTCGCCTTCGCCCTGAAGGCGGATGTCGAAACGGTAGGTGCCGTGGGGCTCCCGCGCGGCGATCAGCGTGGCGCGTCGCTCCGGATCCACCCGGGACAGCAGGGGATCCGCTGCCAGCGCCGTCTCGTCGCCCGGCAGGTAGATCCGTGTGTACAGGTGCACGAGCAGCCCGCGCGCGAACAGGCACACGCTGAGGTACGGCGCGCTCTGCCCGCGCGCCCCCGGCCGCAGTGTCCGCGCGGTCCAGTGGCCGTTGGCGTCGGTCTGGACGCGTCCCCAGCCGGTGAACTCCACGCCGTTGCGGCCCAGGAAGCCTCCGCTGGCGGGGTCCCGCCGCATGGAACCGTCGACCTGCGGCACACGGCCGTCCGGATCAGGACCCCACAGCTCCAGGAACGCGTCCGGCAGCGGATTGCCCTCGCCGTCGTGGACGTACCCCTGGAGGGCGATCGTGTCCGGGTGGCCGGACGGGGCGATGTCGCCGCCGCCCGGGAAGGGCAGGGCGTGGCCGTAGAAGGGGCCGACGGTGTGGGACGGGGTCGGCAGAACGGTCTCCGGGCGACTGGTGTCGATCTTCGTCATGGCAGGTCAGCGCCCTTCTTCGAGCCAGGTGGCATGCGGGCCGTCGAGCACGATGTCCCAGTGGTAGCCCATGGAGAACTCCGGCACCGACAGGCTGTGGTCGTACGTCGCGATCAGCCGCTGCCGGGCCGCGTCGTCGGTGACGGACTGGATGATCGGGTCGTACGGGAACAGCGGGTCGCTCGGGAAGTACATCTGCGTCACCAGCCGCTGGGTGAACGCCGTTCCGAAGACCGAGAAGTGGATGTGCGCGGGCCGCCAGGCGTTGAGGTGCTGGCGCCAGGGGTACGGGCCCGGCTGGATGGTGGTGAAGGTGTAGCAGCCGCTGTCGTCGGTGAGAGTGCGGCCGACGCCGGTGAAGTTCGGGTCCAGCGGGGCGTCGTGCTGCTCGCGCTGATGGGCGTAGCGGCCCGCCGAGTTGGCCTGCCAGATCTCGACGAGCTGGCCGCGGACCGGGCGGCCGTCCCGGTCGAGGAGGCGGCCGGAGACCGTGATGCGCTCACCGATCGGCTCGCCGTTGTGCTGGCGGGTCAGGTCGTTGTCGATCCCGGTGATGTCCCGCTCCCCGAAGGCGGGCGAGAAGAGCTCCACCAGTTCGGGATCCTTGCTCACGTCGATCGCGATCGGCGGCTGCTTCGGGTGGCGCAGGACGGAGGAGCGGTACGGGGCGTAGTCGCGGCGCGGGTGATGCTCGACGGGGGCGCCGTCGGCGATCCGCTTCTCGTACGCGGCGTGCTCGGCCGCGATCTCCTGGTCGATGTCGTGCTGGGTGAGAGTCATGGGGTTTCCTCGGGGGTCTTAACGTTCCTCGGGGGTTCTCAGCGTTCGAGGACGAGGGCGAGGCCCTGGCCGACGCCGATGCAGAGGGTGGCGACGCCGACTCCGCCGCCCTTGCGGGCGAGTTGATGGGCGACGGTGCCGGCGAGGCGGGCGCCGGAGGCGCCGAGGGGGTGGCCGAGGGCGATGGCTCCGCCTTGCGGGTTGAGGACCGCCGGGTCGAACTCGGGCCATTCGGCGAGGCAGCCGAGGACCTGGGCGGCGAAGGCCTCGTTGAGTTCGAGGACGTCCAGGTCGGCGAAGGTCCGGTGGGCCTTGGCGAGGGCCCGGTTGACCGCTTCGACCGGGGCGAGCCCGAAGTAGTGCGGGTCGAGGGCGTGGACGCCGGTGGCGGAGACCCGGGCGAGGGGCTCGCGTCCGGTGGCCTTCAGGCCCTCCTCGTCGACCAGCAGCAGGGCTGCGGCACCGTCGTTGAGCGGTGAGGCGTTGCCCGCGGTGACGGTGCCGTGCTCGGCACGGAAGGACGGCTTCAGCTTGGCCATCGCGGCCGGGGAGGCGTCGGGGCGTACACATTCGTCGGCGGCGAAGACGACCGGGTCGCCCTTGCGCTGCGGGATCGACACGGGTGCGAGCTCGGCGTCGAAGAGGCCCTCGGCCTGCGCCTTGGCCGCCTTCCGGTGGGAGGCCAGGGCGTACTCGTCCTGCTGGTCCCGGCTGATCTTGTGCTTGTCGGCGATCAGTTCGGCGGACTCGCCGAGCGGGATCGTCCACTGCGGTTCCATGGCCGGGTTGACCATGCGCCAGCCGAGGGTGGTGGAGTACAGCTCGGTGTGGGTGGCCGGGAAGGGCCTGTCGTTCTTCGGCAGCACATAGGGCGCCCGGGTCATGGACTCCACACCGCCTGCCACGGCGATGGAGGCGTCCCCGGCGGCGATGGCGCGGGCCGCCTGGATGACCGCCTCCAGGCCGGAGGCGCACAGGCGGTTGACGGTCACCCCGGGCACCGAGGTGGGCAGGCCCGCGAGGAGGGCGGCCATACGGCCGACGTTGCGGTTCTCCTCGCCGGCGCCGTTGGCGTTGCCGAAGTAGACGTCCTCGATGCGGGCGGGGTCCAGTCCCGGCGTACGGCTGATCAGTTCACGGATGGCGTGGGCGGCCAGGTCGTCGGGGCGGACGCCTGCCAGGCCGCCGTTGTAACGGCCGATGGGGGTACGCACCGCATCGACGATGTAAACCGGGTTCACAGCAGATCCTCCGCAACGGTCAGTTTCGCGTCGGTCTTCGCGATGATCTCGTCCACGCTCACTCCGGGCGCGGTCTCGACAAGCAGCAGTCCGTCCGGTGTCACATCGATCACCCCGAGATCGCTGATGACTCGGTTCACACACGCCTTGCCCGTGAGCGGCAGCGCGCACTCTTTGAGGATCTTGGGCGAGCCGTCCTTCGCGGTGTGGGTCATCACCACGATCACGGTCCGGGCGCCGTGCACCAGGTCCATCGCCCCGCCGATCCCGGTGATCATCTTCCCCGGGATGGCCCAGTTCGCCAGATCCCCGCCCGCGGACACCTGCATCGCGCCCAGCACCGCGACGTCGATATGCCCTCCCCGGATCATCGAGAAGGACAGCGCCGAGTCGAAGAAGGAGGCGCCCGGCAGCACGGTGACGGTCTCCTTCCCGGCGTTGATCAGATCCGGATCCACCTGCTCGTCGGTCGGGTAGGGGCCGGTGCCCAGGACGCCGTTCTCCGACTCCAGGACCACCTCGACCCCCGCCGGCAGATAGTTCGGGATCAGCGTCGGCAGACCGATGCCCAGATTGACGTACTGACCGTCCCGCAGCTCACGCGCCGCCCGCGCGGCCATCTCTTCCCGCGTCCACGCCATCAGCTGCTCACCGTCCGCTGCTCGATCTTCTTGTCCGCCGCCTGCCCGGGCGTCAGCGCGATCACCCGCTGCACGAAGATCCCCGGCAGATGCACCGCGTCCGGATCGATCTCACCGGGCTCGACGAGTTCCTCCACCTCGGCGATCGTCACCCGCCCGGCCATCGCGGCCAGCGGATTGAAGTTCCGGGAGGACTTGTTGAAGACCAGGTTCCCGTGCCGGTCCCCACGCCACGCCCGGACCAGCGCGAAGTCGGTACGGATCCCGTGCTCCAGGACGTACTCGGTGCCGTCGAACTCGCGGACCTCCTTCGGGGGCGAGACAAGAGAGACGCCGCCCTGTCCGTCGTAGCGCCAGGGCAGTCCGCCCTCCGCGACCTGCGTGCCCACGCCGGCGGGGGTGTAGAAGGCGGGGATGCCGGCCCCGCCGGCCCGCAGCCGCTCGGCCAGCGTGCCCTGCGGGATCATCTCCACCTCCAGCTCACCGGCCAGATACTGCCGCGCGAACTCCTTGTTCGCTCCGATGTAGGAGCCCGTGACCCGCGCGATCCGCCCGGCGGCGAGCAGGACCGCGAGACCGGACTCCATCGCGCCGCAGTTGTTGGACACGACCGACAGACCGGACACACCACGCTCGTACAGCGCCCCGATCAGCACGTTCGGCACACCGCTCAGTCCGAAACCGCCCACCGCCAACGACGCGCCGTCCGGCACATCAGCCACCGCCGCAACGGCCGTGGCGACCACCTTGTCCATCCGTCCAGCCCCATCCCGTCCGAGCGCCCGGCCTGAAATTAGTCAGGGCACTGAGTATTTCAGCGAGGTGGCCTTCACGCTGCCACCGGAGAGCTGAAGCGTCAAGGCCTCGGTAAAAGAGCAGGTCGCCGGTGCAGACGGTGTTCACCGATGCCGGTATCGTTCAGTGCACCAACGAATTCGACGACGGGAGCGCATATGGCCGCGGTGGATCTGACCACCCACCCCGGGCACCTGGCCCGGCGGTTGCAGCAGGCCCACTACCTGCTGTGGAACACGATGGTCTCGGAGGAGATCACCTCACCGCAGTTCGCCGTGCTGAACGCGCTCGTCGCCGAGCCCGGTCTTGACCAGCGGACGGTGGGGGAGCGGGTGGGGCTCGACCGGTCCACCATCGCGGAGGTCATCAGCCGGCTCGGCCGGCGCGGGCTGCTGGACAAGGTCCGTGACCCGTCGGACGGCCGGCGCTTCCTGCTGCGGCTGACGGACGACGGCGTGCGCACCCACCGCAAGCTCACCGTGCGCACGGCCCGGATGAACCAGGTCTTCCTCGCCCCGCTCTCCGCCGAGGAACAGACGGTCTTCTTCGATCTCATCCGGCGTGTCGCGGACGCGGCCGAGGGGCTCCGCAACCCCGCGGAACCCCTCGTCGCACAAGGCTGACCGAGCCGTTCGGCCCTCAGGCCGCCTTCGCGAAGACCACCCACACCTGGCCCTCGGCGAAGTTCACCGGGCTGCCGTCCGAGGTCGTGAACTCGGTGCCGTCGGTGTCCTGCGCGCGCTTCCAGTCGACGTCGTAGGCCCGTCCGTCGCGCAGCACCTTCGCCTTCCCCGAGCCCACCGTCTCGGTGTACGGCGTGTAGTTGCCGTTGGAGTCGTGGTAGTCGGACTTGCGGATGTTGACGTACTGCACGACCACCGTCGCGGGGGCCAGTCGCTTGCCGTCCGTCTGTACGGTCGGCGCGCCGTCCTGCGAGACCAGCCAGCGGTTCCGGCTCTCGGACCAGGAGAAGGTGAAGCTCGCGGCCGGGTACCGGACGGTCTCCGAGGTGTCCGCCGTACCGCCGGAGGGTGCCGCGCCGTACCGGAAGCCGGTGGTCAGCGCGTCGGCGCCGGGGGCCTGCGGCATCAGGCGGGCGGGGCGCAGATAGAGGTTGTGCGGGGCGGGCTTGTCGGCGCCGCGGTAGTAGGCGTCGGCGGTCTCGCCCGGCGGCTGCGCGTTGAGCGGGGCCTGGTCGATCAGGGGCAGCAGCTTGCGCTGGGCTCCGGAGAAGGCGAGGGTCGGCTCGTCGAACTGGCGCAGCAGTTCCAGGTCGGACTCGCGGGCGCTGCGCACGGGTCCGACGACCTTGGGCAGCTTCGTCGCGTACACCGCCATCAGACGGCTCAGGCCGCCCTCGACCTGCTCGACGTAGACGATGTCCGCGGAGTCGAGGCCCGTCTGAGGCTTCGCCTGGCGGACGTTGTCGATCTTCACCGCGAGGACCGAGTCCGTGGCCGTGGGGGTCGGGTCGGGGCTCTGGTCCTGTCCCCGCTCGGGTGCGCGCCCGTCGTCGCGCCCGTCGCCCGGCGTGCTGCACCCCGCTGCCAGGGAGATCGTCATCGCCGTGGCCAGCAGTACCGCGGTCGTCGCGGCGCGTCTCGTACGCGCCCTGCGTCCCATGCCCACCGGTGCCACCCCGTTCTCTGTCATGATTGTGCGCTTATAAGTTCATTGCTGGCCATACCCGCTTGAATCTGATTGCTCGCGGGCACTACACCGATCGGCGCACGCACGGTTCACGGAAGCGGCCCCGGGTACCCGGGGCGCGGATCTGACGGAGGGAGCCGGTGGCGTGAAGGCTGTGACGTGGCAGGGCAAGCGGGACGTCCGTGTGGAGAACGTGCCCGATCCGACCATCCAGGAGCCCACGGACGCGGTCGTCCGCATCACCTCCAGCGGGCTGTGCGGCTCCGACCTGCATCTGTACGAGGTGCTCACCCCGTTCATGACGCCGGGGGACATCCTCGGACACGAACCCATGGGCATCGTCGAGGAGGTCGGCGCGGGCGTCATGGACCTGCGGGCCGGCGACCGGGTCGTGGTGCCGTTCCAGATCGCCTGCGGCGACTGCTGGATGTGCCTGAACGGGCTGCCCACCCAGTGCGAGACCACCCAGTGCACCGGCGAGGGCATGGGCGCCGCCCTCTTCGGCTACACCCGGTTGTACGGCGCGGTGCCGGGCGGCCAGGCCGAGTATCTGCGGGTCCCGCAGGCGCAGTACGGCCCGATCAAGGTGCCCGAGGGCCCGCCCGACGACCGCTTCGTCTACCTCTCCGACGTGCTGCCCACCGCCTGGCAGGCGGTCGCCTATGCCGGAGTCCCCGAGGGCGGCAGTGTCGCGGTGCTCGGACTCGGGCCCATCGGCGACATGGCCTGCCGGATCGCCCGGGCGCGCGGCGCCGGGAGCGTGTTCGGCGTGGACCTGGTCACCGAGCGGCTGCGCCGGGCGCGGGAGAGGGGCGTGGAGACGTTCGACCTGAGGGATTTCGACAGCGAGAAGGAACTGATCACCGCGATCCGCGACCGCACCGACGGCCGCGGACCCGACGCCGTGATCGACGCGGTCGGCACCGAGGCCCACGGCAGCGCCGCCGCCCGCCTCGCCCAGCAGGCCACAGGGCTGCTCCCGCGGGCCCTGAGCGGCCGGCTCGCCGAACGCTTCAGCATCGACCGCCTCGCCGCCCTCCACACCGCCATCGACCTGGTCCGCCGCGGCGGCACGCTGTCGCTGGTGGGCGTGTACGGCGGTACGGCCGACCCGCTTCCGCTGCTGACGATGTTCGACAAGCAGATCCAGATCCGCATGGGCCAGGCCAACGTCCGCCGCTGGGCCGACGAGATCATGCCGTATCTGACGGACGAGGACCCGCTCGGCGTGGACGACTTCGCCACCCACCGCGTCCCGCTCACCGAGGCGCCGCACGCGTACGAGATGTTCCAGCGCAAGCAGGACGGCGCGGTCAAGGTGCTGATGCGGCCCTGAGCCTGATCAGCGGCTTCCTGATCGGCCGCTTCCTGATCAGCCGCCGAGGATCTCGTCCAGGTCGTACCGGACCGGCTCCTCCAGCTGGGCGTACGTGCAGCTCTCCGGGGTCCGGTCCGGGCGCCAGCGGCGGAACCGGGCGGTGTGCCGGAAGCGCGCCCCGTTCTCCATGTGGTCGTAGGCCACCTCGCACACCCGCTCCGGTCTGAGCGGCACCCAGGACAGGTCCTTCTTGCCCGACCAGCGGCTCGGCGCCCCCGGCAGCCGGGCCGTCTCGTGCGCCGCCTCCTCGGCCCAGGCCGCCCAGGGATGTCCCGTGACCTCGTCCATCCGCAGCGGCTCCAGCTCCTCGACCAGCTCCGCGCGCACCTTCATGGAGAAGGCGGCCGACACCCCGACATGCTGGAGGGCGCCCCGGTCGTCGTACAGCCCGAGCAGCAGCGAGCCGACGACGGGCCCGCTCTTGTGCAGCCGGTAACCGGCCACGACCACGTCCGCCGTACGCTCGTGCTTGATCTTGAACATGGCCCGCTCGTCCTGGCGATACCGGGAGGCGAGCGGCTTGGCGATCACCCCGTCGAGACCGGCGCCTTCGTACTGCTCGAACCACTGCTCGGCGACCTCGACATCGGTCGTCGCGGGCGCCACATGCACGGGCGGTGTCGCCCCGGCCAGCGCCCTGGTCAGCAACTCCCGGCGGTCGCTCAGCTCCACGTCCAGCAGCGACTCGTCGGCCAGGGCGAGCAGATCGAAGACGACGAAGGAGGCCGGGGTCCGCTCGGCGAGCGTCCGCACCCGGGAGGCCGCCGGATGGATCCGCTCGGTGAGCGCGTCGAAGTCCAGCCGCCCCTCCCGGGCGATCACGATCTCCCCGTCCAGCACGCACCGCTCGGGCACCCGCTCCCTGAGCGCCTCCACCAGCTCGGGAAAGTACCTGGTCAACGGCTTGGTGGTACGACTGCCCAGCTCGACCTCGTCCCCGTCCCGGAACACGATCGCCCGAAACCCGTCCCACTTCGCCTCGTACTGCATGCCCGCCGGAATCTTCGCCACCGACTTGGCGAGCATCGGTTTCACGGGTGGCATCACCGGGAGGTCCATGGTCCGATTCTGCTCGCGTATGTACGGCTCCGCCCGGTATGCGGGCTACAGAAGGTGCGCCTACCGTGTCTCGCATGGGTGAAGCGGTGGAGCTGGAGGCGGGCGGACGCACGGTACGGCTGTCCAGTCCGGACAAGGTCTTCTTCCCGGAGCGCGGTTTCACCAAGCTGGATCTCGCCCGGTACTACCAGGCCGTCGGCCCCGGCATCCTGCGCGCCCTGCGCAACCGGCCCACCACCCTGGAGCGCTATCCGGACGGGGTGACCGGTGAGAACTTCTTCCAGAAGCGGGCGCCGAAGAACATGCCCGACTGGATCCCGACCGCCCACATCACCTTCCCCAGCGGCCGCAGCGCCGACGAGATGTGCCCGACCGAGGAGGCGGCCGTGCTGTGGGCCGCCCAGTTCGGCACGCTCACCTTCCACCCCTGGCCGGTGCGCCGCGACGACGTCGACAGCCCCGACGAACTCCGTATCGACCTTGACCCGCAGCCCGGCACCGACTACGACGACGCGGCCCGCGCAGCCCACGAACTCAGAGTCGTCCTGGACGAGTTCGGCGGCCTGAAGGGCTTTCCCAAGACCTCCGGCGGACGCGGACTGCATGTCTTCGTGCCGATCGAACCGCGCTGGACCTTCACCCAGGTCCGCCGCGCCGCGATCGCCGTCGGGCGGGAGATGGAGCGCCGGATGCCGGACCGGGTGACCATCAAGTGGTGGAAGGAGGAGCGGGGCGAGCGCATCTTCATCGACTACAACCAGACCGCCCGTGACCGCACCATCGCCTCCGCCTACTCCGTACGTCCGCGTCCGCACGCCCCGGTCTCGGCGCCCCTGCGCTGGGAGGAGGTCGGCGAGGCGCACCCCAAGGACTTCGACCTCGCGACCATGCCCGCGCGCTTCGCCGAACTCGGCGATGTGCACGCGGACATGGACGACCACCGCTTCTCGCTGGAGGCGCTGCTGGAACTGGCGCGCCGCGACGAACACGACCACGGGCTCGGCGATCTGCCGTACCCGCCCGAGTACCCCAAGATGCCGGGGGAGCCCAAGCGGGTACAACCGAGCAGGGCCCGCAAAGAGGGACCTGCAACTCCTTGATCCGGATGTCCCGGTACGACACCACGTCCGTCGTGCCGTGCACCTGGAGTCCCAGGCAGCCGGAGGCGAACCGGCGGCCGTCCGTGCCCGGGGCGTCCGAGTGGGGCGGGTCTCCTCCGGGTGGTCATGGACCCAGCGCACTCCGGGCCCAACTTCGAGGCCACCGTGGGTGATCGGGTCGAGTTCGTGATGATCACCCCCGACACGGGGACGGTGGGGCTGTTCTGGGCGTACGGGGCGAGGCGGTCAGGCCTCATGGGCCTTTCTCGTTGTCATGCGGCGATCTTCGTCGACCGGTGCGCGGGGCGCAAGGCTGTTTCACGGGTGCGGCGAGAGCGCTCTCACCTGCGCCGGACGCCGGGGCTATCCTGGGCCGATGAGGAGCCCGAAATGACCGCGCCGCGCCCCACACTGGAGGCCGTGGCCGCACGGGCAGGGGTCTCCCGGGCCACCGTGTCCCGGGTGGTCAACGGCGGGGACGGGGTGCGGGAACCCCTCGTCGAGCGGGTGCGGCGGGCGGTCGAGGAACTCGGGTACGTGCCCAACCAGGCGGCCCGCAGTCTGGTGACCCGGCGGCATCACGCGGTGGCCGTCGTCGTGGCCGAGCCGGAGAGCCGGGTCTTCGCCGACCCCTTCTTCGCGCTGCAACTGAGGGGCATCAGCAAGGAGTTGACGGCCCACGACAACCAGCTCGTCCTGCTGCTCACCGAGGGCCGTGACGACCATGCCCGGGTCGCCCGCTACCTCGCCGGCGGACATGTCGACGGCGCCCTGGTCTTCTCCCTGCACCTTGACGACCCGCTGCCCGGACTGATCCAACAGGCCCGGATCCCGACGGTGTTCGGGGGGCGGCCCGGATGGAACGGTGATCGCAGCGGCGTCGTGTACGTCGACAGCGACAACCGGGGTGGGGCGCGGGAGGCCGTACGGCATCTCGTGGGGCTCGGCCGGAGCCGGGTCGTGCACATCACCGGTGCGCTTGACCAGACTTCGGCGGTGGACCGGCTGGACGGGTACCGGGATGTCATGGGGGACGCCGATCCGCGGTGGGTCGCCGAGGGGGACTTCACGCCGGGTGGGGGTGAGCGGGCGATGCGTGAACTCCTCGACATGTGCCCGGACTTGGACGCCGTGTTCGCCGCGAACGACCTGACCGCGTCAGGGGCGCTCCGGGTGCTGCGGGAGCGTGGGCGGCGGGTGCCCGAGGAGGTTGCCGTGATCGGGTTCGACGACATGCTGCCGGTGGCGGAGCAGACGGATCCGCCGTTGACGACGGTTCGTCAGGACATCGAGGAGATGGGGCGGTTGATGGCCCGCCTCCTGCTGCGGGGCGTGGAGGGGGAGCCGGGGAGTGTGGTGCTGCCGACCACCCTGGTGCGGCGGGGCTCGGCCTAGAAGTGTCCTGAAGATCTTGCTTGGGCCGCCCCGATCGCCCAGGTTCGCCCGCAAAAGTCGATCGGGGCAATCCGGTGCAAGTCGGGCGGGTTTTCAAGATTCTCAGTGGTCTCCTAGCCGGGGTCGCGGAGGGTCTCCAGGGCCTTCTCCAGCAGCTCCGCGCGGTCCTCGGGGTCCGGGTAGAGGTCGTCGTCGCAGGGCAGCGTAGGCCACTCGTTCCGGCCGAGGCGCTCCAGGAGCCGTGTCAGGTCCGCGCGGATCTCCTCGGTGGCGCCGCTGTCCCGGAGACCGCAGATGAAGTCGGCGACTTCGACGAACGCGGGCTCCACATCGGGCCGTTCGAGTTCGGAGGTCAGACGCGCGAAGGCGCCGGCCTCGTTCCGGAAGAGCGCCCCTTCCGCGCTCCCCCCCCGCCCCGCGCTCCCCCCCGCCCCGCGGCTCCCCCCCGCCCCGCGGCTCCCCCCGCCCCGCGGCTCCCCCCGCCCCGCGGCGCCCCCCGCCCCGCGGCCCCGCGGGCCCCCGGGGGGGGGAGGGGGGGTGGGTCGACGGGCTAACGAAAAACCGTCGCGCCGGACCCAGACCCGGACGCGCGCACGCGTGCGTCCAGCGCGTCGGCCTTACGGGCCAGTGCCGCCGACGCCGCGAGGGTGTTGGCCTCCAAGGTCCGGATGCCCGCCACCGACGTGGCGGGCGTCGGCCGTATGGCCAAGCTGGCGGACCCCTACGGTGCCCGTTTCGCGGTGATCAAGAGCGCCGCCCCGCAGGAGGGCTGAGACCGCCGAGAGAACCCGTCGGCCGTACCGCGCGCCGCCGTGCGTCCGCGCGTCCGGCGGGGCCATCATCGTGCGGTCACTCCAGGGGGCTTCCGCGCCGCGTTGATCCGGCGTTGATCGAACGTTTTTCGTCGCCGGGCACGCTTCGGGCCATGTTCATCGACACAGTCACCATGCCCGACCTCGCCTGGCAGCAGGAGGCGTTGTGCGCGCAGACCGGGGCGGACTTCTTCTTCCCCGAGCCGGGCAGCTCCGTACGGGAGGCGAAGCGGATCTGCGGCCTGTGCCCGATCCGCTCCGCCTGCCTGGAGTACGCCCTCGACAACGACGAGCGCTTCGGCGTCTGGGGCGGGCTGTCGGAGAAGGAACGCCTGGCGCTCAGGCGTACGTCACACTGAACCGCCAAATCCCGGCCGGCACCCGCACGTCCCGGCCCGTGGCCGGCCGCTCCCGCCCGTCCGCGGACACCGACCGCACCTCACCGAACGCGCACGGACAGACGAACCGCACCCCCTCCGGCGCCTCGGTGATCTCCACCGTCACCGTCCGCTCCGCCGGGTCGTGCCCGAGCCGGTACCCGAAGGGCGAGCCGAAGAGGGTGGGCGCCGCGTCCACACCGACCGGTGCGCCGCCGGGCACCCAGTGCGGCCGTACCCCTGGCGCGATGTACAGGTGCCGGTCGCGGTCCTCGTCGGCCTCGAAGAAGAGGATGTCGCGGATCAGCAGCGGATACTCGGCCGCCGCCCAGCCGTGCGGGATGTCCCCCATGTACCAGCGGGGGAAAGGCACTTCGCGGAAGTCGGAGGCCACCGGGTACGCGTGCTGCTCGTTCCAGGCGCCCAGCGCCGCCGAACGCCCGGCCACGAAGGGGGACCCCGCCCCGACCGTCCAGCCGAGCAGCGCGTCCATCCGCTCCGGATTCCCGGCGAGCAGGTAGGCGTGCGCCAACTGCAGGGTCAGATACGGCCCGTACGCGTACCAGGCCGCGTCGTGCCGGAAGCCGCCGGTGACGAAGTGCGCGTACATCGTGCGTCGGTCGTCGTTCTCCAGGATCCAGAGCGCGACGGAGGCCGGCAGCAGCCGGGACCACGTCCACGCGCGCTGGAGCCGCCGTATGGATGCCTCGGGGGCCTCGGGGCCGGGCAGGCCGGTGCGGGCCCGGACCCGGGCGGCGGTGTCCTTGTCCACCAGGCCGAGCAGGAACCCGAGGGCCTGCTGCGACCTGCTGTTGTCACGCATGACCTGCATGATGCCGCAGGCCCGCGATCTTCCCCAGGGAAATACCGGGAGGGTGTCAGCCCGCGGCGCGCGCCGCCATGCGGGCCTTGCGCGCGGCCAGCTTCTCGTCGAACTTCAGGGCCTCGGCGTCCAGGCCGCCCATGAACAGCCCGAGTTCCTCCTGGGCCTTGAGGCCCTCGGGGCCGAGGCCGTCGATCTCCAGGACCCTCAGGTGGCGCAGCACCGGCTGGAGCACGTCGTCGTGGTGGATCCGCATGTTGTAGACCTCGCCGATCGCCATCTGCGCGGCGAACCGCTCGAAGCCGGGCATGCCGTGGCCGGGCATCCGGAAGTTCACGACGACGTCCCGGACCGCCTGCATGGTCAGGTCGGGGGCGAGCTCGAAGGCGGCCTTCAGCAGGTTGCGGTAGAAGACCATGTGCAGGTTCTCGTCGGTCGCGATGCGCGCGAGCATGCGGTCGCAGACCGGGTCGCCGGACTGGTGGCCGGTGTTGCGGTGCGAGATGCGGGTCGCGAGTTCCTGGAAGGCGACGTAGGCGACCGAGTGCAGCATCGAGTGCCGGTTGTCCGACTCGAAGCCCTCGCTCATGTGGGCCATGCGGAAGGCTTCGAGCTTGTCCGGGTCCACCGCGCGCGAGGCGAGGAGGTAGTCGCGCATCACGATGCCGTGGCGGCCCTCCTCGGCGGTCCAGCGGTGCACCCAGGTGCCCCAGGCGCCGTCGCGGCCGAAGAGCGAGGCGATCTCGTGGTGGTAGCTGGGAAGGTTGTCCTCGGTCAGCAGGTTCACGACGAGCGCGATCCGACCGATCTCGGTGACCTTGGACTGCTCCTTGTCCCAGGCCTCGCCGTCCTCGAAGAAGCCGGGGAAGTTACGGCCGTCGGACCACGGCACGTACTCGTGCGGCATCCAGTCCTTGGCGACCTTCAGATGGCGGTTCAGCTCCGTCTCGACCACTTCCTCAAGCGCGTAGAGCAGCCGGGCGTCGGTCCAGGCGGAGGACGGGCTGCCGAGGTGCGGGGAAGTGATCGTCACGGGAACTCCAGGGGGACGTAACACGAGCGGAAGCGGACCGGCGGAGCGGTCAGTGGAACCTACGGAATCGTAGGCTACGAATCCGTAGGTTACGAAGCCGTAGGTTAAGAGTGGTGTAAAGACTGCTGATCAGGACCGGGTTCCCCCAGTACTTGAGGGCATGCCGAACGGCCCCGGGAATGCAGGTCCCGGGGCTGAGGGGGTTGCGGTCACCCGGTCAGGCATACAGCTCGCGCATCCGCACCGAGAGACATGTCACACATCCTTCGAGCTTCTCGAACTCGCTGATGTCCACCACAACCGGGTCATGGCCGAGGTCGGCGAGCAGTTCCGCCGTCTTCGGCGCGCTCGCGGAGATCAGCAGCTTGTGGCCGCCGAGCAGCACCACATGGCCGCCGGCCTCCTCGGGCACCGACAGGAAGCGCGGGAAGAGCGCCGGACGGTCGACCTTCGGGATGTGTCCGATCACCGTGCCGTCGGGCAGCGCCGTGACCGCGGACTTCAGATGAAGCACCTTGCTCACCGGTACGGCGACCACCCGTGCCCCGAGCGGCTCGAAGGCGGCCCGCACCTGCTGGACCCCGGCCGCGTTGGTGCGCCCGCCGCGGCCGACGTAGATCGTGTCACCGACCTTCAGCACGTCGCCGCCGTCCAGGGTGCCGGGCTCCCAGATCCAGTTCACCGAGCAGCCGAGGGAGGCGACGGCCTCCTCGACGCCGATGGTCTCGGCGCGCCGGGCCCGGGCGCCGGGCCGGGTGATCAGCGCGACGTTCTTGTACATGACGACCGTGTCCTCGACGAACACCGAGTCCGGGCAGTCGTCGGCCGGATCCACCTCGACCGTCTCCCAGCCGTGGGTGCGCAGGGCCTCGACGTACGCCTCCCACTGCTCCGTCGCACGGTCGACGTCGACCTTCTCCCGCTCGATGTGTGTCACCAGTCCCTCGGCGAGGCGCGGGCTGGGGCGGCGGACGAGGGCCTTCTTGCTGGGCACGAGCTTCTCCGAATCGGCGGCAGTTCCGGCGCCCGTCATCCGGCGCCGGTTGGCCATCATGCAGGCCGGGTCCGCCCCGGCAAAACCCTCGTCACCAGGCTGTGGCCCTCCTGAGATGCTCCGCGGTGAAGGAGTCCGGGACGTCGAGGAGCTGCCGCGGGGTACCGGTGAAGATCACCTCCCCGCCGTCGCGTCCGCCGTCCGGACCGAGGTCGACGATCCAGTCGGCGTGCGTCACGACGTCGAGGTGGTGCTCGGCGACCACGACCGTGTTGCCCGTGTCGACGAGCCGGTCCAGCAGGGCGAGCAGCGCGTCGACGTCGGACAGGTGCGGCCAGGTCGTCGGCTCGTCGAGGATGTACAGGGCCCCGGTGAGGTGCAGCCGGGTCGCCAGCTTGATCCTCCCCCAGTGCCTCAAGGGGCTGGGAGGTGCCCCCAGCGTTCGCCCCCGGAGAGCGTGGACGGCGGCCGGCCGAGGGTGAGGTAGGTGAGGCCCACGTCGTGGAGGGCGATCAGGCGGCGCCGTACGCCCGTGTCGGTGAAGAAGTCGAGCGCCTGCCCGCCGTCATCTCCAGGACGTCCGCGATGGAGCGGCCCCCGACGGTCAGCCGCGGCACCTCGTCCTTGAAGCGCCGTCCCTCGCAGTCGTGGCAGGTCGTGGTCACCGGGTCCATGAACGCGAGACCGGTGCAGATGATCCCGCGGCCCTCGCAGGTCGCGCACGCGCCGGCGGAGTTGAAGCTGAACAGCCCCGCCTCCGCGCCCGTCTCCCGGGCGAAGATCTTCCGGACGCTGTCCATGATCCCCGGATAGGTCGCCGGGGCCGACCGCGCCGAGATCCCGATGGAGGACTGGTCCACCGCCACCGCGTCCGGGTGCGCGACGGTCAACTCCGCGACCAGCGTGCTCTTTCCCCGACCCGGCCACCCCGTCACCACGCTCAGCACCCCGGCCGGGAACCGCACGGTCACGTCCCGCAGATTGTGCCGGTCGGCGCCCTTCACCCACAGCCCGCCGTCCGCCTCCCGCACGGTCTCCTTGCACGGCGGTACAACGCCCCAGACACCGCCCGGTCAGCGTCCCGGAGGCGGCAAGACCGTCCGGCGTGCCCTCGAACACCACCCGCCCGCCGTCGGCTCCGGCCCGGGGACCCATGTCGACCACATGGTCCGCGAGGGCGACGACGTCCCGGTCGTGTTCGACGACGAGCACGGTGTTGCCCTTGTCACGCAGCCGCAGCAGCAGATCCCCGAGCCGCCCGACGTCCCGCGGGTGCGGTCCGACGCTGGGCTCGTCGAAGATGTACGTCATCCCCGTCAGGCTGGAGCCGAGGTGCCGCACGGTCTTCAGGCGCTGCCCCTCGCCGCCGGAGAGCGTGGCGGTCTCCCGGTCCAGGCTGAGATAGCCGAGCCCGATCGCGTCGATGCGCTCCAGCGCCGCCACCGCGGCCCCGGCGATCGGCCGGCCACCGGGATGGTGATGAACTCGCTCATGCCCTCGAAGCTAGGCGGAATACCCGACAGCCTCTGGCGTGATTTCTTTCAGTTCTCCGTCGAGCAGCAGCCAGCGGGTGATCCCGATGGACTCCAGGAACGGCAGGTCGTGGCTGGCCACGATCAGTGCTCCCTCGTACGACTCCAGGGCCGTGGTGAGCTGTCGTACGCTCGCCATGTCGAGGTTGTTCGTCGGCTCGTCCAGCATCAGCAGCTGCGGCGCGGGCTCGGCCAGCATCAGCGCGGCCAGCGCCGCCCGGAAGCGTTCGCCGCCGGACAGGGTCGCCGCCTTCTGGTCGGCGCGGGCGCCCCGGAACAGGAAGCGGGCGAGCCGTGCCCGGATGCGGTTGTTGGTGGATTCCGGCGCGAACCGGGCCACGTTCTCGGCGACGGTCCGCTCGTCGTCCAGCACATCGAGCCGCTGCGGCAGGAACCGCATCGGCACATGTGTCCGCGCCTCGCCTGACACCGGCTGCAACTCCCCGGCGATCGTGCGCAGCAGCGTGGTCTTGCCCGCGCCGTTGCGTCCGATCAGCGCGATCCGCTCAGGACCGCGCAGATCGAGCCCACCGGCCACGCGCGTGCCGTAGACCGGCTCCAGATCCAGGAGGGTGAGGACCTCACGGCCCGGTGGCACGGCCGTGTGCGGCAGATCGACGCGGATCACATCGTCGTCCCGTACGGCCTCCACCGCCTCGTCGAGTCGCTCCCTGGCCTCGGCGAGCTTCTCCTCGTGCATGATCCGGTGCTTGCCCGCGGACTCCTGCGCCGCCCGCTTGCGCGCCCCCATGACGATCTTCGGCTCGCGCTTCTGGTCCCACATCTTCTGGCCGTACCGCTTACGGCGGCCCAACTTGACCTGGGCATCGGTCAGTTCGCGCTTCTGCCTCTTCAGATCGGCCTCGGCGACCCGCACCATGCGCTCGGCCGCCTCCTGCTCGACGGCGAGCGCCTCCTCGTACGCCGAGTAGTTGCCGCTGTACCAGGTGATCTCCCCGGAGCGCAGATCGGCGATCTGGTCGACGAGGTCGAGGAGTTCACGGTCGTGGCTGACCACGATCAGGACGCCCGGCCAGGAGGAGACCGCCTGGTACAGCCGGCGGCGCGCGTACAGGTCGAGGTTGTTGGTCGGCTCGTCCAGGAGCAGCACGTCCGGCCTGCGCAGCAGCAGTGCGGCGAGCCGCAGCAGCACCGACTCGCCGCCCGACACCTCGCCGAGGGTACGGTCCAACTCGATGTGTCCGAGGCCGAGTTCACCGAGGGTGGCGAGGGCTCGCTCCGCCACGTCCCAGTCGTCGCCGACCGTCTCGAAGTGCTGCTCGGACACGTCACCGGCCTCGATGGCGTGCAGGGCGGCCCGCTGTGCGGCGATGCCGAGCGCCTCGTCGACGCGCAGCGCGGTGTCGAGCGTGACGTTCTGCGGAAGCCGGCCGACCTCGCCGGTGACGCGGACGGCACCGTCGGCCGGGGTGAGCTCACCGGCGATGAGCTTCAACAGGGTTGACTTTCCGGACCCGTTCACACCGACAAGACCGGTACGGCCGGGGCCGAAGGCGGTGTCGAGGCCCTCGAAGACGGGGGTGCCGTCGGGCCAGGTGAAGGAAAGGGCCGTACAGGTGACGGAACTTGACATGCGGGCCTCCGCGGTTGCTCGAAGCGATCAAGGGCAAACGCGTATCGAGACACCTGCGACCCACGGGGAGGCCTCGGCCGGGCATGCGAAAGGCCCTGTTCCGGAGGACGGCTCGAACACCGAGGTCGCACACGGCAGCCACACCTCAGGGGTGTGACGGCGGGTGTCTCAGGACCTCAGACGAGCAACGTCCTTCTCCAATCGACGGCAACAGGACCGCTGTACACCGTAGGAGGGGCCCGGGAGGGTGTCAACGGAATTAGGAGAGCGGCGCGCGAGCAGACGTCTGCTGACGGAGGCGTCCACGGCCCCGGGCACCTGGCTCAAGGTCTTCCTGCCGCGCGGGTTCTCGTCCTGAGCCCCGGACGGCGCGTTCGCCGCCCGTGGTCAGGTCGCCGTGCCCGGCCCTGGGCGGACCGCCGTCGTCGACCAGGTCGAGACGGCTGCGGCCCACCGCCGTGGGCCGGCGCATCCACGGGCCCACTGACCAGCCTGGTCCGTGACGTTCCGTCACAGTCGCCGAGCATGTGAGGGCGGGACGCGCACGGGTGCCCCTTCCGGGGGCCGTACGTGCATGTCGGATTCCTGCCAGCTCCTGTCCGGGCGAGCTGGTTGAGTCGACCGCATGACGAAGGACACTGCGGGGCGCCGCCTTCCTCGCCGCGGGCGCCGACGGGATCTTCGTCCCCGGGGCCGTCGACCCGGGAACCGTGAAGCTGCGCGTCGACGGGATCGACGCGCCGCTGAATGTGATGGCGGGCCCGGGCGCGCCGACCGTCGCCGAACTGGCCGTACTCGGTGTGGCACGCGTCAGCGTCGGCTCGGGCATCGCCCAGGCCGTCCACGCCCTCGTCCGGCGCGCCGCGCGGGAGCTGCTCGGCGCGGGGACGTACGGGACGCTGACGGACGGGCTCGACTACGGCGAGCTCAACTCCCTGCTGGGCAGTGCGCGTCAGCAGGCGTCCCGCATCAGCTCGGCCAGGTCGTGGTCCAGGTCGAGCTGGAGGTGTTCCAGGCCGGCCGGCACCAGCTCGCCGGTGGCGTCCAGGAAGCGGCGGATCTCGCTGCTGCGGACATGGACGACGGCCGTGCCCTCGGGGGCGTGGAACTCCAGGACTGTGCGGTCGTAGCCGTAGGGCCGGACGCGGACGTCGCCATGGCCGACGCTCTCCTGCTGACCGGCCGTCAGGAGTTCGCGGCTGAAGGTCCAGCAGACCTCCACGCCCTCCAGGGTGGCCGGGGCCGGGAAGGTCATGCGGACGGCGAACGGGTCGCGCCGGTCGTAGTGCAGCGTGGCGGGAATGCTCGGCATCCGCGGCGCGGCGGCGACGAGACGGGCCTCTACGGGCTGCTCGATGACGTAGGACAACGCCTTGCTCCCTTGCGACGGCTGGACGTGGCTCCGGGCGGATGAGGCCGGGCACTGTAAGAGACGACGGAATCCACGAATCCGTGCACACCAAGGTCGAGTGACCTCGGTCACCGCCTTTCATGCACAGGAGTGACGCGGTTCTTCTCCCGGTCCCGTAGCGGCCATGTGGGGCTGCCGAGGCGGTCTGGACGGCGCGAGGGGGGTGGGCTAGCTTCGCCCGCCATGAGGGCCTTGGGGAACACGCGACGGTGGGGACGCACGTTTCGCACGACGGCCACGGGGGTGGTGTGCGCGGCGGCGCTGGCCGCGCTGACGGCCGTACCCGCGCAGGCGCACGAGCCATCGCACTGGGAGCTGAAGGACACCGGCAGCCCGACGGTACGGTTCCGCGGGCTCGCGGCCGTCGACCGGGACACCGCCTGGCTCGCCGGGAGCTCCGGCACGGTCCTGCGGACGACGGACGGCGGAGCGAGTTGGCACAACGTCTCGCCGCCGGGCGCCGGGGAGCTCCAGTTCCGGGACGTCGAGGCGTTCGACGCGCGCCGGGCCCTCGTGCTCGCCATCGGCGAGGGCGAGGCGTCCCGGGTGTACCGCACCGAGGACGGCGGAGCGACCTGGACCGAGGCCTTCCGCAACACCGACCCGCGCGCCTTCTACAACTGCATGGCCTTCTTCGACCGCCGCCACGGCCTCGCGATGAGCGACCCGGTGGACGGGAAGTTCCGCATCCTGTCGACCGCCGACGGCGGCCGCTCCTGGACGGTTCTGCCCAGCGACGGGATGCCCGCCGCCCTGGAGGGCGAGGCTGGGTTCGCGGCCAGTGGCCAGTGCCTGGTGACGGCCGGGCCGAAGGACGTCTGGCTGGCCACCGGCGGCGCCGCACGCGCGCGCGTGCTGCACTCCGCCGACCGCGGACGGACCTGGACGGCAGCCGACACCCCGATCCCGGCCGGCGACCCGGCCCGGGGCGTCTTCGCCCTCGCCTTCCGCGACCGTGCCCACGGCCTCGCGGTCGGCGGCGACTACCGCCCCGACCAGACCTCCCCGAGCGCCGCCGCCCGCACCACCGACGGCGGCGCGGGCTGGCGGCCCGCCACCACCCCGGTGCCCGCCTACCGCTCCGGCGTCGCCTGGCTCCCGCACAGCCGCTCCGCCGCCCTCGCGGTCGGCCCGACCGGCACCGACCTGACGACCGACGGCGGCCGCACCTGGCGGACCGTCGACACCGGTTCGTACGACACCGTCGACTGCACCGCCGACCGGGCCTGCTGGGCGGCGGGCGAGAAGGGGCGCGTGGCACGCCTGGAAAGGTGATCCCGGAATGTGGGTACTCGGCCGCTGACCGTGAGAGGAGTGAGCGCACATGCCACGCGGTTCGAGCCCCAAGCGGGAGCGACAGTACGAGCACATCAAGAAGAGCGCGCAGGAGCGCGGCGAGAGCACCGAGCGGGCCAAGGAGATCGCCTCGCGCACGGTGAACAAGGAACGCGCCCGCTCCGGCGAGTCCAAGACGGCCAGCCGCACCTCGACCCAGGACATGTCGTCCGGCAAGCGGGGCGGCCAGCGGTCCGGCAAGGGCTCCCAGGGCCCTACCTACGACCAGCTCTACGAGGAGGCCAAGCGCCGTAACATCCAGGGCCGTTCGGACATGAACAAGAGCCAGCTCAAGCGCGCCCTGGGTGGGAAGAGCTGACACCGGGGCCCGTACGCTCGTCCCCATCATGACGACCGTACGCACCCCCGCGGGCTGGCCCGCCACCGAGGAAGACGCCCGTGCCGTCCAGGACGAGCTGCGCGCACGCGTGATTCTCGACGAGCCGGGCCCACCGCCCGGCACCGGGCACGTCACCGGCGTCGACGTGGCCTACGACGACGAACTGGACGTCATGGCCGCCGCGGCCGTCGTCCTGGACGCGGCCACCCTGGAAGTGGTCGCGGAGGCGACGGCCGTCGGCCGGATCTCCTTCCCGTACGTGCCGGGCCTGCTCGCCTTCCGGGAGATCCCCACCGTCCAGGCCGTGCTCGACGCCCTGCCGTGCCCGCCGGGCCTGGTGGTCTGCGACGGCTACGGTCTCGCCCACCCCCGCCGCTTCGGCCTCGCCAGCCACCTCGGCGTCCTCACCGGGCTGCCCACCATCGGCGTCGCGAAGAACCCGTTCACCTTCTCCTACGACGAGCCGGACCCCGCGCGAGGAGCGTCGTCCCCGCTGCTCTCCGGCACCGAGGAGGTCGGCCGCGCCCTGCGCACCCGGGAGGCCGTCAAGCCGGTCTTCGTGTCGGTCGGCCACCGCGTCACCCTGGACAACGCCTGCGCCCACACGCTCGCCCTGACTCCGTCGTACCGCCTCCCGGAGACCACCCGCAGGGCGGACGCGCTGTGCCGGCGGGCGCTGCGCGAGGCGACGGCTCCGAACGAGTAACTCGCCGCACAGGCCCGGGCGGACAGGCGCCGGTCATGGGGGCGCACCCTCTTCGAGGCCCAGCGCAACCCGGTGGCCTGGGCGGGCCGTGTGCGCGAAGCGGCCGTCGCGGACGGGCACCGGACACCGGAACTCGATGCCGTGCCGGTCATGGCGGCCGACCGGGACGAGTGGAGCCGTGGCCGCGAGCTCTTCGGCCGGGTCCGGGGCGCCGGAATCGACGCCGAGGACCAGCTGGTGTTCCGGCTGGCGGAACTGGTGGCCAAACTCGCCCACAACGCGGCGGGTCCTTGGCCGTACTCCGACTGTCACGCGGGCTGGGAGATCGGTCCGCTCGCCTGCCGGATCGCGGCGGCGTCCGCCGATCCCGCTCTCCGGGGCCGCCTCGAAGCAGCGCTGGGGGACTGGCCCCCTTCGGAGAACGCCGTCTGAGTACGGCGTCTGAGTACCCGTACGGATGTCCGCGCCCGGCCCGCTCGACAGGCTGGGCGCATGACCTCGCACCGCATGACCTCCCACCGCTCCCCGAAGCCGCTCGCCGACCCCAACCGCCCGGTCGAGCGCGCCGTGACGGCCGCGCTCGTCCTCGCCGCGCTCGCGGGTCTTGCCTGGATCTGCGGGATGATCTACACCGTGGCTCAGTGGCCCCTGTAGGAACTACCGGCTCGCGGCCACCCGGAACACGATTCCCGCGCGCCGGAGCCGTTCCGTCAGCGCGTCGCCCATGGCGACGGCCGTGGTGACCTGGCCTGCCGTGGAGGGCAGTTCGTCGAAGGCCAGGCAGAGCGCGGACTCGGCGAGCATCTTCGCCGTCTCGTCGTAGCCGGGGTCGCCGCCCGAGACCTCGGTGAAGACCCGGCGGCCACCGCCCTGCCCGACGAAGCGCACCGAGAACCAGCTCTTCGCCCGCTTCTCCGGGCTCGGTCCGTCCCCAGGCTTGAGCCGGTCCGACAGCCACCGGCGCGCGGGCGGCAGTTGGGCTGCGGCGGCGAGGCCGCCCACGCCCACCACACCGGCCACCGCGACGGGCAGATGCCGTACGGCCGCGTAGTGCCGGTAGCGGAAGTCGGGGCCGTAGCGCTCCAGGGCCTTCGCCGAGCGGCGGACGATCTGCGGGTCGATGGTCGGCAGCGGCAGGGCCCAGGCGCCGACCTCCCCGGCGTACCGGGGCGTGCCCATCGGGGCGAGGGCCCGGCGGCCCACAAGCCGCGGTTCGTGCCGGTGACGGTCCCGTGCGGCGGCGATCATCTGGCGTCCGCGCGCGAACTGGCCCAGTGCCGAGGCGAACGTCCCGCCCGAGAACATGGCATCCGCGGTCACGAACCCGTCCACCGTCAGCGGCACCCCCTCCGGCAGCTGCCGGACCGTGAAGTACGCGCCCAGATCGTGCGGCACGGAGTCGAACCCGGCCGCATGGACGATCCGGGCGCCGGTCTCCCGCGCGCGTGCGTCATGGCGGACGTACATCAGGTCCACGAACTCCGGCTCACCGCTGAGGTCGAGATAGTCCGTACCGCTGTCCGCGCAGGCGGCGACGAGCTCCTCGCCGTACCGCACATAGGGGCCCACCGTCGTGGCCACCACGCGCGCGTGCCGGGCGAGTTCCCGCAGCGAGGCGGCGTCCGCCACGTCCGCGCGCAGGACGCCGACCCGCTCGCCGCCGGGCAGCCGTTCGCGCAACCGCTCCAGTTTCGCCTCGTCGCGGCCCGCGACCGCCCAGCGCAGCCCGTCGGGCGCGTGCGCCGCGAGGTACTCCGCGGTGAGCGCCCCGGCGAAGCCGGTGGCCCCGAAGAGCACGATGTCGTAGGGACGGTCCGTCTTGCTCATCCTGCTCATGACACCTCTCGGTCCCGCACCACGCGCCGTTGTCGGTGGCCGAGGCTAGCGTGAGGAGTGCGGAGCCCGACGACGAGCCCTGGAGGCAGCGGATGGCCGTGGACCGGAACGCCCTGAAGAAGTGGGAGAAAGTACGCCAGTTCGCCCTGGGCATGCCCGGCGCGGCCGAGGAGTTCCCTTGGGGCGAGACCGTCGCGAAGGTCAACAAGAAGGTGTTCGTCTTCCTCGGCGTCGACGACGGCAGCTATCCGCTGGGCGTCACCGTGAAGCTCAAGGGCGAGGCGGCCCACGCCCACGCGCTGACCTGCCCCGGCGCCGAACCCGCGGGCTACGGCCTGGGCAAGGCCGGCTGGGTGAGCATCCCGCTGGAGCAGAACGGCGCCCCGCGCGCGGAACTGCTGTGCGACTGGGTGGAGGAGAGCTACCGCACGATCGCGCCGAAGAGGCTCATAGCGGAGCTGGACGGGGGCTGAGCGGGCGCCGAAACTTCACTAAGCGCTTGCTCGCGCAGGTCTTGTGCTCACTGACACAAATTCCTAACATTCTTGGTGTTACATCAGTAGTGTCACACCAACTCTGGGGACCGGATGGCAAAGACGCCAGAACACGGCCCGCTCACCGGCGTACGCGTCGTGGAGCTGGCCGGCATCGGGCCCGGCCCGTTCGCCGCGATGCTCCTCGCCGACCTCGGCGCCGATGTCGTCCGCGTGGACCGGCCCGGCGGCCCCGGACTCGCGATCGATCCCGCGTACGACGTCACCAACCGCAACAAGCGCTCGGTGATCGTCGACCTGAAGACCCCCGAAGGACCCGCGCGGGTGCTCGACCTCGCCGCCCGCGCGGACATTCTCATCGAGGGCTACCGCCCCGGCGTCGCCGAACGCCTCGGCGTGGGCCCCGAGGACTGCCGGGCCCGCAACCCCCGGCTCGTCTACGGCCGGATGACCGGCTGGGGCCAGGAGGGCCCCCTCGCCCAGCGCGCCGGGCACGACATCGCGTACATCGCGCTCACCGGCACCCTCGGCATGATCGGCGCCCCCGACGAACCCCCGCCCGCCCCGGCGAACCTGCTCGGCGACTACGCGGGCGGCTCCCTGTACCTCGTCGTCGGTGTCCTCGCCGCCCTGCACCACGCGTGCGCGACCGGCGCAGGCCAGGTCGTGGACGCCGCGATCGTGGACGGCACCGCCCATCTCTCCGCGATGATCCACGGCATGCTCGCCGCCGGTGGCTGGCAGGACCGCCGCGCCGCCAACCTCCTCGACGGGGGCTGCCCGTACTACGGCACCTACGAGACCGCCGACGGCAAGTACATGGCGGTCGGCGCCCTGGAGCCGCAGTTCTACGACGCCTTCCTGGACCTGCTCGGCGTCGAGGGACACACGGACGCGCGCAAGGACTGGACGCGCTGGGGCGAGCTGCGCGAGGCGGTCACCGCCCGCTTCAAGACCCGTACCAGAGACGAGTGGACGGCCGTCTTCGAGGGCTCCGACGCCTGCGTGGCGCCCGTCCTCTCGCTGACCGAGGCCCCGCACGACCCGCATCTGGCCGCCCGTGGCACCTTCACCGACCACGGCGGCATCACCCAGCCCGCCCCCGCGCCCCGCTTCTCCGCGACCCCCACCGCCGTGCGCTCCGGGCCCGCGCAGCCCGGCGCCGACACCGCTGACGTGGCGCGCGACTGGGACGTACCCGATCTGATGAAGGGCCTCGAATGAAGCGGCGGATCTTCTCCGACGAGCACGACGCCTTCCGCGAGACCGTGCGCAGCTTCCTCACCAAGGAGGTGCTGCCGTTCTACGAGCAGTGGGAGAAGGACGGCATCGTCTCCCGCGACGCCTGGCGCGCGGCCGGAAAGCAGGGGCTGCTGGGCCTCGCCGTGCCCGAGGAGTACGGGGGCGGCGGCACCGCGGACTTCCGCTACAGCGCCGTACTTGCCGAGGAGTTCACGCGCGCGGGCGCTCCCGGTCTCGCGCTCGGCCTGCACAACGACATCATCGGCCCGTATCTGACCGCCCTCGCCACCGAGGAGCAGAAGCGCCGCTGGCTGCCCGGCTTCTGCGACGGATCGCTGATCACGGCCATCGCCATGACCGAGCCGGGCGCGGGCTCCGACCTCCAGGGCATCCGGACGCACGCCGAGGACCGGGGTGACCACTGGCTGCTCAGCGGCTCGAAGACGTTCATCTCCAACGGCATCCTCGCCGACCTGGTGATCGTGGTCGCGAAGACGACCCCGGAGGGCGGCGCGCACGGACTGTCCCTGCTGGTCGTCGAGCGTGGCACGGAGGGCTTCGAGCGCGGCCGCAACCTCGACAAGATCGGCCAGAAGGCGCAGGACACGGCCGAGTTGTTCTTCCACGACGTCCGCGTGCCCAGGCAGAACCTCCTCGGTGACCTCAACGGCGCGTTCGTGCACCTGATGACGAACCTCGCGCAGGAGCGCCTGAGCATCGCCGTCTCCGCCATCGCCGCCGTCGAGCACCTCCTGGAGATCACCACGGAGTACGTCAAGGAGCGCGAGGCCTTCGGCCGGCCGCTGGCCACCAAGCAGCACATCCGGTTCGAGATAGCGGAGATGGCCACCGAGTGCGCCGTCACCCGCACCTTCCTCGACCGCTGTATCGAGGACCACTCGGCCGGGCAACTCGACGCGGTGCACGCCTCCATGGCCAAGTGGTGGGCGACCGAACTCCAGAAGCGGGTCGCCGACCGCTGCCTGCAACTGCACGGCGGCTACGGCTACATGAGCGAATACCCCGTCGCCCGGGCCTTCACCGACGGACGCATCCAGACCATCTACGGCGGGACGACCGAGATCATGAAGGAGATCATCGGCCGTTCCCTGCTGGGCTGACCCTCACCGAAAGGCTTCCCTGTGAGCACCGAAGCGTACGTGTACGACGCGATCCGCACCCCGCGCGGCCGCGGCAAGGCGAACGGCGCCCTGCACGGCACCAAGCCCATCGACCTGGTCGTCGGACTCATCCACGAGATCCGCGACCGCTTCCCCGGCCTCGACCCGGCCGCCATCGACGACATCGTGCTGGGCGTCGTCGGCCCGGTCGGCGACCAGGGCTCCGACATCGCCCGGATCGCCGCCGTCGCCGCGGGACTTCCGGACACGGTGGCCGGCGTCCAGGAGAACCGCTTCTGTGCGTCGGGCCTTGAGGCCGTCAACATGGCCGCGATGAAGGTCCGTTCGGGCTGGGAGGACCTCGTCCTCGCGGGCGGAGTGGAGTCCATGTCCCGGGTGCCGATGGCCTCCGACGGCGGCGCCTGGTTCAACGACCCGATGACCAACCTCGCCGTCAACTTCGTGCCGCAGGGCATCGGCGCCGACCTGATCGCCACCATCGAGGGATTCTCCCGGCGGGACGTCGACGAGTACGCGGCCCTCTCGCAGGAGCGGGCGGCCACCGCCTGGAAGGAGGGCCGCTTCGAGAAGTCCGTCGTCCCGGTGAGGGACCGCAGCGGCCTGGTCGTCCTCGACCACGACGAGCACATGCGCCCCGGCACCACCGCCGACTCCCTGGCCAGGCTGAAGCCGTCCTTCGCGGACATCGGCGACCTCGGCGGCTTCGACGCCGTGGCGCTCCAGAAGTACCACTGGGTCGAGAAGATCGACCACGTCCACCACGCGGGCAACTCATCCGGCATCGTCGACGGCGCCTCCCTCGTCGCCATCGGCACCAAGGAGGTCGGCGAGCGCTACGGCCTCACCCCGCGCGCGCGGATCGTCTCCGCGGCCGTGTCCGGCTCCGAGCCCACGATCATGCTCACCGGTCCCGCGCCCGCCACCCGCAAGGCCCTCGCCAAGGCCGGGCTGACCATCGACGACATCGACCTCGTCGAGATCAACGAGGCGTTCGCGGCGGTCGTCCTGCGCTTCGTGAAGGACATGGGCCTGTCCCTGGACAAGGTCAACGTCAACGGCGGCGCCATCGCCCTCGGCCACCCGCTCGGCGCCACCGGCGCGATGATCCTCGGCTCGCTCGTCGACGAACTGGAGCGCCAGGACAAGCGCTACGGCCTAGCCACCCTCTGCGTGGGCGGCGGCATGGGCATCGCCACGATCGTCGAACGCGTCTGAACACCCCAGCGGCCACACGAGACTTCTACGGAGATCCCCTCATGACTTCCACCATCCGCTGGGAACAGGACCGCACCGGGGTCGTCACCCTCGTCATCGACGACCCCAACCAGTCCGCCAACACCATGAACCAGGCCTTCCGCGACTCCCTCGCGCAGGTCACCGACCGTCTGGAGGCCGAGAAGGACACCGTCCGCGGTGTCATCATCACCTCCGCCAAGAAGACCTTCTTCGCCGGCGGCGACCTGCGCGACCTGATCCGGGTCACCCCCGAGACGGCCCAGGAGCTGTTCGACGGCGGCATGGCCATCAAGCGGAACCTGCGCCGCATCGAGACCCTCGGCAAGCCGGTCGTCGCCGCGCTCAACGGCGCGGCCCTCGGCGGCGGTTACGAGATCGCGCTCGCCTGCCACCACCGCATCGCCCTCGACGCGCCCGGCTCGAAGATCGGCTGCCCCGAGGTCACCCTCGGCCTGCTCCCGGGCGGCGGCGGCGTGGTCCGCACGGTCCGCCTGCTGGGCATCGCCGACGCCCTCCTGAAGGTCCTCCTCCAGGGCACCCAGTACAACCCGCAGCGCGCCCTCCAGAACGGCCTCGTCGACGACGTGGCCACCACCCAGGAGGAACTGCTCACCAAGGCCCGCGCCTTCATCGAGGCCAACCCCGAATCGCAGCAGCCCTGGGACAAGCCCGGCTACCGCATCCCCGGCGGCACCCCCGCGAACCCCAGGTTCGCGGCCAACCTGCCCGCCTTCCCGGCCGGCCTGCGCAAGCAGACGGGCGGCGCCCCCTACCCGGCCCCGCGCAACATCCTCGCGGCGGCGGTCGAGGGCTCCCAGGTCGACTTCGAGACCGCGCAGGTCATCGAGGCGCGCTACTTCGTCGAACTGGCCGCGGGCCAGACCTCGAAGAACATGATCCAGGCGTTCTTCTTCGACCTCCAGGCCGTCAACTCCGGCGCCAACCGTCCCAAGGGCATCGAACCGCGCCAGGTCCGCAAGGTCGCCGTCCTGGGCGCCGGGATGATGGGCGCGGGCATCGCGTACTCGTGCGCCCGCGCGGGAATCGACGTGGTCCTGAAGGACGTCACCCTGGAAGCGGCCGTCAAGGGCAAGGGCTACTCCGAGACGCTCTGCGCGAAGGCCGTGAGCCGGGGTCGTACGACCCAGGAGAAGGCGGACGCGCTGCTCGCCCGCATCACGCCGACCGCCGATCCCGCCGAACTCGCGGGCTGTGACGCCGTCATCGAGGCGGTCTTCGAGAACCCGGAGCTCAAGCACAAGGTCTTCCAGGAGATCCAGCACATCGTCGAGCCGGACGCGCTGCTGTGCTCCAACACCTCGACGCTCCCGATCACCGCCCTCGCCGAAGGCGTGGAGCGCCAGTCGGACTTCATCGGCCTGCACTTCTTCTCGCCGGTCGACAAGATGCCGCTCGTCGAGATCATCAAGGGCGAGCGGACCGGCGAGGAGGCGCTGGCCAGGGCCTTCGACCTGGTGCGCCAGATCAAGAAGACCCCGATCGTGGTCAACGACTCGCGCGGCTTCTTCACCTCCCGGGTGATCGGCCACTTCATCAACGAGGGCGTGGCGATGGTGGGCGAGGGCATCGAGCCCGCCTCCGTCGAACAGGCGGCGGCCCAGGCGGGCTACCCGGCGAAGGTCCTCTCCCTGATGGACGAGCTGACGCTCACCCTCCCGCGCAAGATCCGCAACGAGTCCAAGCGGGCCGTCGAGGAGGCGGGCGGCACCTGGCAGACGCACCCCGCGGAGGCCGTGATCGACCGGATGGTCGACGAGTTCGAAAGGCCGGGCCGCAGCGGCGGAGCGGGCTTCTACGACTACGACGAGACCGGCAAGCGCGCGGGCCTGTGGCCGGGCCTGCGCGAACACTTCACTCGCGAGGGCGCGGAGATCCCCTTCCAGGACATGCAGGAACGCATGCTCTTCGCGGAGGCCCTGGACACCGTCCGCCTCTTGGAGGAGGGAGTCCTCACCTCGGTGGCGGACGCGAACATCGGCTCCATCTTCGGCATCGGCTTCCCCGGCTGGACGGGCGGCGTCCTCCAGTACATCAACGGCTACGAGGGCGGCGTACCGGGCTTCGTGGCACGCGCGCGTGAACTGGCCGAGCGCTACGGCGACCGCTTCACGCCGCCGGCGCTGCTGGTGGAGAAGGCGGGGAAGGGGGAGCGGTTCACGGACGCGTAAGGGGATCTCAGCCGGCGGATCCGTCCAGCCCGGACGGATCCGCCGCCTTGACCCACTCCCGCAGCTCCTCCTTCAACGACCGCTGGAACGAGGTCAACAGGGCCTGCACGACCAGCGGCTGCATGTCGGAGGAGAGCGACTTCACGTCCTGGGCCGCCCGCTCGGAGACCTCACCGCGGAACAGCTGCGACAACTCGTGCGCGGCGGCCCGCGAGTGCTCGATCAGCACCTTCCGCGCGGCGAGGATCGCCTCCTGCGACAACGGCATGTCGAGCAGCCGCACCCCGAGCCGCAGCAGCCCGACGTCCACCCGGAACGCCTCCCCGTCGGCCCTGATCACCCCCATCGCGGACAGCCGCTCCACGTCCTCGTCGGCCAGCTCCCGCCCGGCCCGTCGCTCCAGCTCCGCCCGCGTCACCGTCTCCACGGCGTCCGGTGCCCAGGAGGCCACCACGGCCCGGTGGATGGCGAGATCGTCGGGGCTCAGCCCGGGCGGCAGCCGCTGCATGTACCGCTCGATCGCCGCCAGCGTCATCCCCTGCTGCTGAAGCTCCTCGATCAGCGCCAGCCGCGCCAGATGATCCCGGCCGTAGTGCCCCACCCGACGCGGACCGATCACCGGCGGCGGCAGCAGCCCCTTGGTGCCGTAGAACCGCACGGTACGGACCGTGACGCCGGCCCGCGCGGCCAGCTCGTCGATGGTGAGGGTCGGGTCCCCGGCGTCGGTCTTCATGTGCAGCAGTATCGCTGTCTCACCACTGCTGTGAAACCTGTCCGGGCGCCCGGAAGTGATCACGAGGAGTTCCTCGGACCTTCATGTGCCGATCATGTGAGATGTTCCGCTCTGTGACGTCCGCCACCGCGTGAGGGGCCGCCCGTGGGGGAAGGTGGCGCCTTGGTCTGTGCTCTTACCAAGGGCGCGGGCCATACGTACGTCCGGACACCCGAGCGTGATCCGCTCGGGCGCACCAGAGAGTGGTACCTCCCGTGAGCAAGGACGCCGTGGACACGGCACAGGCCGCATCCCCCACCGTGGCGGCCCAGGCGCCCGCGGATGCGGGCGACGCCGGTTACAGCAAGGACCTCAAGGCCCGCCACGTCAACATGATCGCCATCGGCGGAGCGATCGGCACCGGACTCTTCCTGGGCGCCGGAGGACGCCTCCACAACGCCGGACCGGCGCTGGCCATCGCCTACCTGGTCTGCGGCATCTTCGCCTTCTTCGTCGTACGGGCCCTCGGTGAGCTGGTCCTGTACCGGCCCTCCTCCGGTTCCTTCGTGTCGTACGCGCGCGAGTTCCTCGGCGAGAAGGGCGCCTACGTCGCCGGCTGGATGTACTTCCTGAACTGGTCCACGACCGGTATCGCCGACATCACCGCGATCGCGCTCTACACGCACTACTGGAGCGCCTTCACCGACATCCCGCAGTGGGTGCTCGCCCTGATCGCCCTCGCGGTGGTGCTGGCCGTGAACCTGATCTCGGTGAAGATCTTCGGCGAGATGGAGTTCTGGTTCGCGATCATCAAGGTCGCCACGCTGGTGGCGTTCATGTTCGTCGGCATCTTCCTGCTGGCCACCCAGCACGAGGTGGGCGGCACGACGCCCGGCCTGAGCGTGATCACCGACAACGGCGGTGTCCTCCCGAACGGCCTGATGCCGGTCGTCCTGGTCATGCAGGGCGTGATCTTCGCGTACGCCGCCCTGGAGCTGGTCGGTGTCGCCGCCGGCGAGACCGCCGAGCCGGAGAAGGTCGTCCCGCGCGCGGTGAACTCGATCATGTGGCGCGTGGGCCTGTTCTACGTCGGCTCGGTCGTCCTGCTCGCCCTGCTGCTCCCCGGCTCGGTGTACTCCGCCGACGAGAGCCCCTTCGTCACCGTCCTGTCGAAGATCGGCGTCGAGGGCGCCGGTGACGTGATGAACCTGGTGGTCCTCACCGCCGCCATGTCCTCGCTCAACTCCGGCCTGTACTCCACCGGCCGCATCCTGCGCTCCATGGCCATGGCGGGCTCCGCCCCCAAGTTCACCGCCCGTATGAACCGCAGCCAGGTGCCCTACGGCGGCATCCTGCTGACCTGCGCGGTGTGTGTGCTCGGTGTCGGCCTGAACTTCCTGATGCCGAGCCAGGCCTTCGAGATCGTGCTGAACGTCGCCTCCCTCGGCATCATCAGCACCTGGGTGATCATCATGATCTGCCACCTGCTGTTCGTCCGCCGCGCCAAGGCCGGTCTGGTCGCCCGTCCCTCCTTCCGCCTCCCCGGCAGCCCGGTCACGGAGATCGTCACGATCGCCTTCCTGCTCGCCGTGCTCGGTCTGATGTGGAACGACCCCGAGGTCGGCCGCAAGACCCTGCTGCTCATCCCGGTCATCGCGGTGATGCTGGTCGCCGGCTGGTTCGGCGTCCGGCGCCGGGTGGCGAGGACGCAGGAACAGGAGCTGGCCGAGCTCACCAAGTAGCCCGGCCGTAAATCCAGGGGCCACTGAACCTGGGTACCAGCATCAATGTCAGTGGCGGCGCCTACGGTGGCGTCATGTCGGAGATCACTTATGTCCGGGGTGACGCCACCGTGCCGTCGGTGAAGGGCGTCAAGGTGATCGCCCATCTCTGCAACGACATCGGGGGATGGGGCAAGGGCTTCGTGCTCGCCGTGTCGCGCCGCTGGCCGGAGCCGGAGAAGGCGTACCGCGCCTGGCACCGCGACCGCGCCGGTAACGACTTCGGCCTGGGAGCCGTGCAGTTCGTCCAGGTCGAGCCGTACGTCTGGGTGGCCAACATGGTCGGTCAGCGCGGCATACGCACCGGCAGCAAGGGCGTCCCGGTGCGCTACGAGGCGATCGACGCGGCGCTGCGACGGCTGGCGGACAAGGCGACCGAGCTCGGCGCCTCCGTGCACATGCCGCGCATGGGCTGCGGGCCGGCGGGCGGCAAGTGGTCCCGTGTCGAGCCGCTGATCGCCGAACGGCTGGCGCGGCGGGGGATACCGGTCACGGTCTACGACCATGACTGACCGGGCGGGTGGCCCAGGCCCGACGTACCCGGGCCACCCATAGCCTCCTAGCGGTCGTGCACGTCGCCCGTCGCCGAGAGCTTCTGCCACGACTTCGGCTGCGCCGGAGCGGAGGTCTCCCGCGCGACGGACGCCTCGCGCGCGGCGGGCGCGGCCGGCTTCGACGGCTGGAACAGCCAGGTGTCGAAGAACGCCGCCAGCGGCTGCCCGGACACCTGCTCGGCATACGCCTGGAAGTCGGCCACGGTCGCGTTGCCGTAGGCGTACTTGTTCGTCCAGCCCTTCAGGATCGCGAAGAAGTCCTCGTCGCCGATCTCGTTCCGCAGCGCCTGGAGGGCCAGCGCGCCCCGGTCGTAGACCGCGATGTGGAACTGGTTGTCCGGCCCCGGGTCACCGGGCCGCACCGTCCAGAACGGATCCTCGGCCGCGCGCGTGGCGTACACGTAGTCGGCGATCTCCTGTGCCGTCCCCTCGCCCTCGCGCTCGGACCACAGCCACTCCGAGTAGCGCGCGAAGCCCTCGTTGATCCAGATGTCCTTCCACCCGGCCACCGACACGAGGTTGCCGTACCACTGGTGCGCGAGCTCGTGCACGACCAGGAAGGTGTTCGTCCCGTTCGCGAACCGGGACGGGCTGTAGAAGGGCCGGGTCTGCGTCTCCAGCGCGTACCGGGTGGTGGTGTTGGGCACGTACCCGCCGAGCGCGTTGTAGGGATACGGCCCGAAGTACTCGCTCAGCCAGTCGGCGATCTCCCCGGACCGCTCGATGCTCGCCCGCGCCGCGTTGTAGTTGTCGCCCAGGTCCTTGCTGTAGGCGTTGACGACGGGGATCCCGCTCTCGGTCGTCCCGGTGGTGATGTCGAACCTGCCGACCGCGAGCGTGGCGAGATAGGTCGCCTGCGGCTTGTTGGACCGCCAGTTGTAGCGGGTCCAGCCGAGCCGTGAACTCGTCGACTGGAGCGTGCCGTTGGAGATGGCCTGGGTGCCGTCCGGGACCTGGACCGACACATCGTAGGTGGCCTTGTCGAGCGGGTGGTCGTTGCTCGGGAACCACCACCAGGCGGCCTCGGGCTCGTTGGCGGCGACTCCGCCGTCCGCGGTGCGGTGCCAGTTGGTGAAGCCGTACGCCTTCTCGCTGGACGGCACGCCGCTGTAGCGCACCACGACGGTGACCGGGGTGTTCTTGGCGAGCGGTTGCTTCGGGGTGATCTCCAGTTCGTGCTCGCCGGAGGTGGTGAACGACGCCTTCGCGCCGTTGACCCGCACCTCGCCGACGTCCAGCAGGAAGTCCAGGTTGAACCGCGAGAGGTCCTGGGTGGTGCGCGCCAGCAGGGTCGCCGTGCCCTCCAGGCGGTCGGTCGCGGGCTGGTACTTCAGCCGGAGGTCGTAGTGCGAGACGTCGTAGCCGCCGTTGCCGTAGGCCGGGTAGTAGGGATCGCCGATGCCCGGGGCGCCGGGGGCGGAACTCGCGGCCGATGCCGGGATCGCCAGCAGTACGGAGGCCGCCGCGAGCGCGCCCGGCGCGAAGAGTCTGCGGTGCACGAAAGCTCCAAGTCGTAGGGGACCGAAGGCTGTTCGAACCCTATTCACTCCCTGTGCCCCGCAGGTGTCCACCGGCGCGGCTGTCACACGATCGCCATTCGGCCGTCACGAGCCGACAGCTCCCTCGGACCACTGCCGCGTCCGGTTGCCCTCTTCTGCACGGGAGTTGACCGATGTACCGTCCCGCGCATGCCGATACGCACGCGCTTCACGATCTGGAGACCGCTCGCGACGGCGGCCACGGCCGCCTTGATGGCCACCTTGCTCTCACCCGTGACGGCCCAAGCGGCCCCGCGCACGAGCGAACCCGTCTACTCCTACGACTCCGCCATCCGCGAGGCCGTATGGGTCGACACCGGACTCGACGGAGACGCCGACGGACGCACCGACCGGGTCGCCGTCGACATCGTCCGCCCCCGTGAACCCGCCCAACAGGGCCGCAAGATACCCGTCATCATGGACGCCAGCCCCTACTACTCCTGCTGCGGACGGGGCAACGAGAGCCAGAAGAAGACGTACGACGCGGACGGCGACGTCGTCCAGATGCCGCTGTTCTACGACAACTACTTCGTGCCCCGCGGCTACGCCTTCGTCGGCGTCGACCTCGCCGGCACCAACCGCTCCGACGGCTGCGTCGATGTCGGCGGACGCTCCGACATCCAGTCCGCCAAGGCCGTCATCGACTGGCTGAACGGTCGCGGCAAGGCCTACACCACGCGCACCGGCACCACCCGCGCCAAGGCCACGAGCTGGACCAACGGCAAGACCGGCATGATCGGCAAGAGCTACGACGGCACCATCGCCAACGGCGTCGCCGCGACCGGAGTCGAGGGCCTGGAGACGATCGTCCCCATCGGCGCCATCTCCTCCTGGTACGACTACTACTTCGCCCAGGGCGCCCCGCTCTTCGACTCGGGCCCCGACTGGCTGTCGAACTACGTCGAGAGCCCCGACGCCCGCGCCCGCTGTGCCGCCGTACAGCAGAGGATCGCCCAGGGCGCCCCGCGCACCGGCGCGTGGACGCCGCTGTGGAGCGAGCGGAACTACGTGCCGGACGCCGACCAGGTCGAGGCCAGCGTCTTCGTGATCCACGGCATGCAGGACCTCAACGTCCGCGCCAAGCAGTTCGGTCAGTGGTGGGACGCGCTCGCGAGGAACGGCGTCGACCGCAAGATCTGGCTCTCCCAGGCCGGCCACGTCGACCCCTTCGACTTCCGGCGCGCCGAGTGGGTGGACGCCCTGCACCGCTGGTTCGACCACGAACTGCTGGGCTACGACAACGGCATCGACGACGAACCGATGGCCGACATCGAACGGCGCCCCGACGAGTGGGTGACGTCGAACGTCTGGCCGCCGCGCGGCACCGAGCGGACGACCCTGCGCCCCGCCGACGGACCCCAGGAGGGCGTCGGCACCCTCGGCCTCACCTCCGGCACCGGCACCGAGACCTTCACCGACAACCCGGAGCGCGACGAGACCGACTGGGCCGCCCGCATCGACCAACCGACCCCCGACAAGGCGGGCTTCGTCACCGGAGCGCTCACCCGCGACCTGCGTCTGTCCGGCTCCTCGAAGGTCACCGTCACCGCGACCCCGTCCACCACCACCGCCCGCCTCTCGGCCGTCCTCGTGGACCTCGGCCCCGACACCATCCGCGACTACGCCACCGCGGGCGAGGGCATCACCACCCTCACCGAGCGCACCTGCTGGGGCGCGAGCACCACCGGCGACAGCGCCTGCTTCAAGGAGACCGCGGCCAAGACGGCGGACGTCGACTACACGGTCCTCAGCCGCGGCTGGGCCGACCTCGCCTCGACCGGGGGAGCGCCGCTCACGCCCGGCAAGCCGTACACCCTCACCCTCGACCTGGCGGCCACCGACCATGTCGTCCCGGCCGGACACCGGCTCGCCCTGATCGTCGCGGGCACCGACAGGGACCTCATCGAACCGCCGTCCACGAAACCGACCCTGACGCTCGATCTGTCCCGCACCTCGGCCCGTGTGCCGCTGGTCGGCGGCGCCGAGGCCTTCCGCAAGGCCACCTCGGGTGCGACCGCCGTGCCCGGCGAGGCCGTCCTCGACGGTGTGAGCGAGCCGCGTACCGCCCAGCGTGTCCCGGAGGCCTCGTGAAGTCCCGTATCGCCGCGGTGATCGCGGCCGCCCTCGCCGCACCCCTGCTGTCGATCCCGGCGCACGCGGCGGAGACCCCGCCCCGCACCGGCTTCGAGGAGTCGGGCGGCGCCCGCTGGACCAGCCGGCCCGAGGAGCAGGACTTCCTCGCGGCTGTCGACAAGGCGAGCGACCGTGTGGCGATCAGCCGGATCGGCACCACCAAGCGGGACCGACCGCTCCAGCTCGTCCGTATCGGCACCCGCCCGACCACCCGCACCGTCCTGCTGGTGTGCAGCCAGCACGGCGACGAGCCCTCGGGCCGCGAGGCCTGCCTGACCACGATCCGCGATCTGGCCTACGGCGACGACGAGCGGACCCGGCGGCTGCTGAGGACCACGACGGTTCTCGTGGTGCCCACCGCCAACCCCGACGGCCGCGCCGCGAACACCCGCGGCAACAGCGACGGCGTCGACATCAACCGCGACCACATCGCCCTGCAGACCGCCGAGGCACGGGCGCTGGCCGCGGTTCTCCGCGACCGGAAGCCGGACGTGGTCTACGACCTGCACGAGTACGGCGGCACACCCCCGTACTACGACAAGGACCTGTTCGATCTCTGGCCGCGCAACCTCAACACGGCCCCGGCCGTGCACGAGGAGGCACAGAACCTGTCGCTGGACTACGTGCGGCCCGCGGCCGAGGCGGACGGCTACACGACCGGGACGTACGGCATCTGGACCGACCCCGTCACCGGCGAACCCATCCGGCAGGTCGCCGGGGACGGCCAGGAGCGCATCCTGCGGAACATGTCCGGAATCAAGGCCACCGTCGGCCTGCTCATCGAGAGCCGCGTGGAACCCCTGGCCGAAGTCCCGGAACCGGTCAACAACCTGCGCCGGGTGAACTCCCAACGCTCGGCACTGGATGGCCTGTTCGCCTTCGCCGGGGAGCGCGGCAGGCAGGTCGACGCGGCCACCTCCGCCGCCAGGATCGCCGGCTGGCGCGACACCGGCCCGGTCTACGTCGGCGGCGCCGACAACGACCCGCCCGAGCCCGCCGAGGTGATCCAGGACCCGCCCTGCGGCTACCGCCTGACGGACGAACAGTACGCGCAGGTCAAGGACGAACTCGCCCTGCACGGAGTGCGGACGCAGGGCACGTACGTCCCGCTGCGCCAGTCCCTGCGCGCCCTCGTCCCGCTGCTCCTCGACCAACGCGCCCCGTACCACCTCACGGCCGCGGAGCCCGACGCCGACTGCTGAAGCAGCTCCGATCGGCGGCACCTGTGGTACTCCGTAGCCATGCTTTTCGGGAGAAGGTGCCGCACATGACGGAAGACCTGAAGAAAAGGGGTGGCTGGGAAGGCCCGCCGGACGTTCCCAGCCACCAGCCCACCTACCGTGTGGTCTTCGGCGTCACCGCCGTCATCACCGTGGCCTTCGTGATCTGGGGCTCGGTGGCGACGGACTCGCTGGAGAGCGTCTCCAGCAAGATGCTCGACGGCCTGATCCACAACGGCGGCTGGGCCTTCATGCTCGCCGCCTCCTGCTTCGTCGTCCTCGCCCTCTGGCTCGCCGTCAGCCGTTACGGCCGTATCCACCTCGGCGCCGAGGGCGAGGAGCCCGAGTTCCGCACCGTGTCCTGGGTCGCGATGATGTTCAGCGCGGGCATGGGCATCGGCCTGATGTTCTACGGCGTGACCGAGCCGCTCTCGCACTACACGACTCCGCCGCCGGGCACCGACCCCGCCGACTCCGCGGAACGCATGGAGACGGCGATGGCGACCACCCTCTTCCACTGGACGCTGCATCCCTGGGCGATCTACGCGGTGGTCGGCCTCGGCATCGCCTACAGCGCCTTCCGCAGGCGCCGCCGCCAGACCATCAGCGCCGTCTTCACCCCGCTGATCGGCGAGAAGCACGCGAACGGCGCCGGCGGCCGGGTCATCGACATCCTCGCGATCATCGCCACCGTCTTCGGCTCCGCGGCCTCCCTCGGCCTCGGCGCCCTCCAGATCGGCTCCGGTTTCCAGGAGATGGACTGGATGGACGAGGTGAGCGAGGGCCTGCTCGTCGCCATCATCGCCGTACTGACCCTGGCCTTCGTCGCCTCGGCCGTCTCCGGCGTCGAGCGGGGCATCCAGTGGCTGTCCAACACGAACATGGTGCTCGCGCTGATCCTCGCCGTGTTCGTGTTCATCGCGGGCCCCACGATCATCGTGCTCGATCTGCTGCCCACCTCGGTCTTCGCCTACCTCGGCGATCTGCCCCAGCTCGCGGGCCGCACCGAGGCCAGCGGCGGCGAGGGAGTCGCGGACTGGCTCGGCAGCTGGACCGTCTTCTACTGGGCCTGGTGGATCTCCTGGACGCCCTTCGTCGGCATGTTCATCGCCTGCATCAGCCGCGGGCGCACCATCCGGCAGTTCGTCGGAGGCGTGATCCTCGTGCCCAGCACCGTCAGCCTCGGCTGGTTCGCGATCTTCGGCGGTACGGCGATGAAGCTGAAGGAGGGCGGCGCGCTGGGCGGCGAGGACACCCCCGAAGGGCAACTCTTCGGCCTGCTCCAGGAGTTCCCCATCACCACGGCCACCAGCCTGCTGGTGATGATCCTGGTCGGCATCTTCTTCGTGTCGGGAGCCGACGCCGCGTCCATCGTGATGGGCACCCTCTCCCAGAAGGGCGCGCTCGAACCCAGCCGGCTCGTCGTGGTGTTCTGGGGTGTGGTGACCGGAGCGGTCGCGGCCATCATGCTGCTCGTCGGCAGCGGTCAGGGCGACGCGCTCACCGGCCTGCAGGACCTGACGATCCTGGCCGCCGCGCCCTTCGTCCTGGTGATGATCGGCATGTGTGTCGCCCTCATGCGCGACCTGCGCCAGGACCCCGTCATCGTGCGCGGCGAGATGGGCAACGAGGCCGTCGAACTCGCCGTGATCGCGGGCCACCGCAAGTACGACGGTGACTTCGCCCTCAAGATCGGCCCGGGCCCCGGCACCGAGACGGAGGGCGACCCCCTGGGCCACGACCACTCCTGACGGCCTGTGTCACGTCCCCGGCCGGGCGCGCGTCGTCTGGCACGCACTCCCCCAGAGGGGGGACACCCCCAGCCGCGTTGCCGAACCACTCACGTGGCTCTGCCATGAGGGCGCTCCGGCGCCTTGCGATCGCACGCTCCCCCCCGCGCGAACGGCTTCGCCGACTCGCGCGGGGGCACGCGCATCGCCGCCGCGCGCTGATCCGACCGGGGATGTGACACGGGCTCTGACCCTCAGGAGGCGAGGGCGGCCGCCTCCTCCGCGCAGCCCCAGGCCACCGTCACTCCGGCGCCGCCATGGCCGTAGTTGTGCACCAACAGCCGCCCGTCCGGCAGGAGTCCGCGCTCCAGGCGGACCGCGTCCCGCACCGGCCGCAGCCCCACCCGGTGGTCCAGGACCCGGGCCCCGGCGATCTCCGGCCGCAGCTCGGCACAGCGCCCCACGATCGCCTCGGCCACCTTCGGATCGGGCTCCAGCGACCAGGCGCCCTCCTCCGCCGTACCGCCGAGCAGCAGCCGGCCGGGCTGCGGAAAGAAGTACGCCATCTCCCCCGAGGCATCACTGGAGGTGAGCCAGGTGTCGATGCCCGGGTTCTCCACGACCACCAACTGCCCCCGTACGGGCCGCACGGACGGATCCGGCACCAGCTCCCGCGCGCCGAGCCCCGTGCAGTTGATCACGACCGGCGCCTCCGCCTCCGCGAGCGCCGACACCTCACGTGTCTCGATCGACCCGCCCGCGCCGAGGAACCGTTCCCGCAGCCACGGCAGATGAGTCGACATGTCGATGAGCGGCAACCGGGCCGACAGTCCCGCCCCGTCCGGCGCGGCCCGCAGCCCCGGCACCCGCCGGGCCGCCCAGGCGTCCGCCCCGTCCAGATCCCCTTCGCCCAGTACCCCTTCGACCATGCGTACGCCCGTGGCCTCGGGCCGCCGAGCCAGCTCCTCGTACACATCGAAGGAACGCAGCGCCCAGCCCCGGGCCAGGGCAAGCGGTTTGATCTTGTACGGCCACCACAGCGCGCCCGCGACCGCCGAGGTGGTCCGCTCGACGGGGTCCCGCGTCCACACCCGCACCGGACGGCCGCCCTCGGCCAGGACCATCGCCGTGGTCAGCCCGATGACCCCGCCTCCGACCACGATGACTTCGTCGTTCCGCCGCTTCTCCACCCGGGGACGGTAGCGGAATGTGCCATGCCGTGCTCACATCACCCCCGCGCTGGGGATACTCACTGCATGTCTGCCGAGTACGCGACCTTCGGCCTGGCACCGGCGATGCGTGCCGGTGGAGTCCTTGCCAACGGGGACTACCAAGTCCACCGGGACTTCGTGGACTTCATCGTCGACGGACGCCCGCTGCTGTTCCAGCTCTCCGACCTCGACGCCGTCTCCCCGCTCGCCTCCGACATCCCACCCGCGATCTTCACCGCACAGGTCCAGAGCCTTCTGCTGGAGGCGGACCCACCGCTTCCGGACGGCCGGTACGTCATCTACGGCTGCCCCGAGTGCGAGAGCCTGGCGTGCGGCGCGGTCACCGCGGCCATCGACAGAGCCGGCGACGACTTCATCTGGCGGGACTTCGCCTGGCAGACCGACGAGCACGCCGATCTGGAGCTCAACGGCTACCACGGCATAGGGCCCTTCCGCTTCGAGGGCGCCGAGTACCGGGCGGCGCTGGCCTCCCTGCTCGACCAGGCGCCCGTCGCGGCCCGCCGCCGTGTCCTGCTGATCGGCGCCCGTGTCGCCGTGCTGGCCAAGCTCGCCGCCGCCCTGCGCACCATCGGCATCGGCGCCGACATCACCCGCGACGCCGAGGGCGTCCCCGCCGACGAACTCCGTGCCTACGGCGCCGTCGCCTTCGGCCGCGCGGTCACCGAGGAGGAACGTACCGCCGTACGCCGGGCCTTCGACCGCGCCGGAGTCCAGGTGGCCTACGTCGACGGCCTGGCCCCGATCGTCCCGCTGCTGGTCGCCCAGATAGAGAACGCCCTGGACCGCAGCCCTGTGGAGCAGCGCCGGCTGACCCGTCTGGTCGCGGTGGACGGCGAGGCGGGCGTGGAGGTCACCTCACCGTGCCGGGTCCGCCTGACCGCGTACCGTCTGGACCGCCTGTACCGGACCCACGCCCATGAGGTCTTCGACGGCATCCTGGAGGCCGGCCGTCACCGCATCGCTCTCGACGCCAAGGCGGTGAAGGGGGAGGCGTACGTGGTGGCGCGGACCTCGGGAAGCGTGCTGGTGGAGGCGATGGCCCGGTGAGATGAGGAGATGAAGCCACCCGGCCCCGGCCATTAGGATTCGGGGTCTGATGACTGCCACCCTCGTCGTGAAGAACCTCGCCGCCGGCCATGGCGACCGCGCCCTGTTCAGCGGGCTCGACCTCGTCGTCGCGCCCGGAGACGTGATCGGGCTCGTCGGCGCCAACGGCGCCGGAAAGTCCACCCTGCTCAGGATGCTCGCCGGCCTGCTCGCCCCGGAGGAGGGCGAGCTGCGCCTCTCCCCGCCCACCGCGGCCGTCGGCCACCTCCCGCAGGAGCCGGAGCGGCGGCCCGGCGAGACCGTCCGCGCGTTCCTGGCCCGGCGCACCGGCGTCGCCGAGGCCCAGCGCACCATGGACGAGGCAACCCAGGCCCTGGTCGACGGGGCGCCCGGCGCCGACGACGCCTACGCGACGAGCCTGGAGCGCTGGCTGGATCTGGGCGGCGCCGACCTCGACGAGCGTGCCGAGGAGATCGCCGACTCCCTGGGCCTTGCCGTCGACCTGGACCAGCCGATGACCTCCCTCTCGGGCGGCCAGGCGGCGAGGGCCGGTCTCGCCTCACTCCTCCTGTCCCGCTACGACGTCTTCCTCCTCGACGAGCCCACCAACGACCTCGACCTGGACGGCCTGGAGCGCCTGGAGCGCTTCGTGGGCGGCCTGCGCGCCGGCACCGTCGTCGTCAGCCACGACCGCGAGTTCCTCACCCGCACGGTCACCAAGGTCCTCGAACTCGACCTCGCCCAGCAGCAGATCAACCTCTACGGCGGCGGCTACGCGGCCTACCTGGAGGAGCGGGACGTCGCCCGCCGACACGCGCGCGAGGACTACGAGGAGTACGCCGACAAGAGGGCCGCCCTCCAGGACCGCGCCCAGATGCAGCGATCGTGGATGGACAAGGGCGTGAAGAACGCGCGCCGCAAGGCGAGCAACGACAACGACAAGATCGGCCGCAAGTTCCGCAGCGAGGCCAGCGAGAAGCAGGCCGCCAAGGCCCGCCAGACCCAGCGCATGATCGAACGCCTCGACGTCGTCGATGAGCCGCGCAAGGAGTGGGACCTGCGCATGGAGATCGCCTCGGCCCCGCGCTCGGGAGCGGTGGTGGCGACCCTGCGCGACGCGGAGGTGAGCCGAGGCGACTTCACCCTCGGCCCGGTCTCCCTCCAGATCGACTGGGCGGACCGGGTGGCGGTCACCGGCGCCAATGGCGCGGGCAAGTCGACCCTGCTGGGGGCCCTGCTGGGCCGTATCCCTCTTACCTCGGGACAGTCGACGCTCGGCTCGGGCGTGCTGATCGGCGAGGTCGACCAGGCCCGCAAGCTCTTCCACGGCGAAGAGGCCCTGCTGGACGCCTTCAGCGCCGCGGTCCCGGACACCGAACCGGTCGAAGTGCGCACCCTCCTGGCCAAGTTCGGCTTGAAGTCCGACCACGTCCTGCGCCCGGCGGCCACCCTCTCACCCGGCGAACGCACGAGGGCCGCCCTGGCCCTCCTCCAGGGCCGGGGCGTCAACCTCCTCGTCCTCGACGAGCCGACGAACCACCTCGACCTCCCGGCCATCGAACAGCTGGAGTCGGCGCTCGACGCCTACGAGGGCACGCTGCTCCTGGTGACCCACGACCGGCGCATGCTGGACGCGGTCCATGTCACCCGGCGCCTGGAGGTCGCCGACGGCAAGGTGACCGAGCGCTAGGGGGTGTTTTGAAAGTCCCGCACAGCACCCACGGCGCCCGGCACGCACTCTCGCCGCACCGGCCAGAGACCCAAGTACGTCCAGTACGAGGGCCTTCGTCCGGCACGCCGAGGGCACGCACCGAACACCGCGGGCACCGCACAGGACTTTCAAAACACCCCCTAGCGCCGCGACAGGCAACGTTCGCCCCGTCGCGACGCCCGGCACGCACTCTCGCCGCACCGGCCGAAAGCCCAGGTACATCCAGTACGAGGGCTTCCGGCCGGCACGCCGAGAGCACGCACCGGACGCCGCTCCTTGACGGGCAGACGTTGCCTGCCGCGGCACTAGCTCCTGCCCTTGCCCTTCAGCAGCGCGCAGACGAAGTTCTCCTGGACGGCGCGGAGTTTCCGCAGGAGTTCCGGCTTGAGGGTCTGGTTGATCTGCGTGGTCGTGGAGAAGGTCAGGGACTTGCGCCCGTCCGGGGTGGCCGCCATCAGCTGGGTGTAGCCGGGTGTGTTGCCGGTGTGGCCGAGAACCACCCCGCAGCGCGTGGTGTACCGGAAGATGCCGAGACCCGCCTTGTTCTTGCCCGGCCCCGCGGGCTCGGACGCGCCGTCGATCCAGCCGCGCTGCTGTTGGACGACGTCCTGGCCGTAGAGCTTGCCCCCGGCGTAGCCGCGGATGAAGCGGGTCACGTCTGCGGGTGTGGAGACGATGCCGCCCGAGGCCCACACCCCGGACATGCCGATGAGCTCGCTGACGTCCTCCGGCGGCTCGGGCGGGGACACGTCGTAGCCGTGCAGGTAGGGCCTCGGCATGCGATAGCCCTGCGGCAGGCTGGTGTTGTGCAGGCCGAGCGGCCGGTACACCAGCTCCCGCAGCAGCCGCTCGTATCGTTCGCCGGTGGCCGCCTCGGCCATCAGGGCCACGGCGATGTTGTCGGAGTTGGAGTACTGGTAGCGGGTGCCCGCCGGGAAGTCGAGGGAGCGGCCGGCCACGTAGTCGAGCAGCTTGCGGGAGTCGAAGCGGTGGCGGGGGTTCGCGAACAGGGTCTCCAGGAACTCGGGCGAATCGGAGTAGTCCGGCAGGCCGCTGGTGTGGTTCAGCAGCTGGCGCAGGGTCACGGCGCCCCATGCGTCCGGCAGGTCCGGCAGCCGCTCGCCCAGGGTGTCGTCCAGGCTCAGATCGCCGAGGCCGACCAGGGACAGGGCGACCGCGCCGCTGAACGCCTTGGCGGCGCTGGCGATCCGCATGTGGTCGTGCGGCGAGGGCTTGCGCCCGGTGGCGAGATCGGCGACCCCGGCCTTCACGACCTGGGTCTTCCGGCCGTCCTTGAGCACCGCGATGATGCCGGGCGGACCGCCGGGGCTGCGGACCAGGGCGTCCAGCTGGCGCTGGAGGGCGGGGTCGGTGTCCGGCCGGGGGTGCGTGGCGGCGCCCGCGGTGGCGGGGGACAGCGGGGTCAGGGTCAGGCAGACCGTGACGAGACAGACCGTCCCCAGAAGGGGCCGGCGGGGGACGGGGCGGCGGATCGGCATGGGCACTCCAGGGAGGCGCTGGCTGGTCGCGGTCCAGCCTTGCGCCCCATGCGCCCATGAGCCGCTCCTGTTGCTGCACACGGCCCAACCGGCCTCCCCGTCGGGGCGGGAGGCCGGTGGGGCCGTCCGTCAGCGCTTGCCCTTCTTCGGTTCCAGCAGACCCGCGCGGCGCAGCGCGTCGGCCATCGCGCTGTTCGCCGGAGGCGGCGCCTGGCGCGAGCCACCGCCACCGCCGCCCCGCCCCTGCCGCTGCTGCGGCGGACGCCCGCCGCGCTGCTGCCGGCGCTCACCGCCGCCGGACGGGCCCTGCGCAGCGGCCTCGTCGTCCAGCCGCAGCGTCAGCGAGATCCGCTTGCGCGGGATGTCGACGTCGAGGACCTTCACCTTGACGATGTCACCCGGCTTCACCACGTCCCGCGGGTCCTTCACGAACGTCTTCGAGAGCGCGGAGACGTGCGCGAGACCGTCCTGGTGGACGCCGACGTCGATGAATGCCCCGAACGCCGCCACGTTCGTCACGACGCCCTCCAGGACCATCCCGGACGACAGGTCGGAGATCTTCTCGACCCCCTCCTTGAAGGTGGCCGTCTTGAAGGCGGGCCGCGGGTCGCGCCCGGGCTTCTCCAGCTCCTTGAGGATGTCGGTCACCGTCGGCAGACCGAACGTCTCGTCCACGAACTCCTGCGGCTTCAGCGACCGCAGCACACCGGTGTTCCCGATGAGGGACGCCACCTCCTGGCCGGACGTCTTCACCATCCGCCGCACCACCGGGTACGCCTCCGGGTGCACGCTGGAGGCGTCCAGCGGGTCGTCGCCGCCCCGGATGCGCAGGAAGCCCGCGCACTGCTCGTACGCCTTCGGGCCGAGCCGGGGGACCTTCTTCAGCTCGGAGCGGGACGTGAAGGGACCGTTGGAGTCGCGGTGCGCCACGATGTTCTCGGCGAGTCCGGAGGTGATGCCGGAGACCCGGGCGAGCAGCGGGGCGGACGCGGTGTTCACGTCCACGCCGACGCCGTTCACACAGTCCTCCACCACCGCGTCCAGCGACCGCGACAGCTTCACCTCGGACAGGTCGTGCTGGTACTGGCCGACGCCGATCGACTTCGGGTCGATCTTCACCAGCTCGGCGAGCGGGTCCTGGAGCCGGCGCGCGATGGAGACGGCGCCGCGCAGCGACACGTCCATGTCGGGCAGCTCCTGCGAGGCGAACGCGGAGGCCGAGTACACGGAGGCGCCGGCCTCGGACACCATCACCTTGGTGAGCTTCAACTCCGGGTGCTTGGTGATGAGTTCACCGGCGAGCTTGTCGGTCTCGCGGGACGCGGTGCCGTTGCCGATCGCGATCAGCTCGACCGCGTGCTCCTCGGCGAGCCGCGCGAGCTTGGCGATGGCCTCGTCCCACTTGTTGGCCGGGACGTGCGGGTGGATGACATCGGTGGCGACGACCTTGCCGGTCGCGTCGACCACGGCCACCTTGACGCCCGTACGGAACCCGGGGTCCAGGCCCAGCGTCGCGCGCGTGCCGGCCGGCGCGGCGAGCAGCAGGTCCCGCAGGTTCGCCGCGAAGACGTTGACCGCCTCGTCCTCGGCGGCCGTACGCAGCCGCAGCCTGAGGTCGATGCCGAGGTGCACCAGGATCCGGGTCCGCCAGGCCCAGCGGACGGTGTCCTTGAGCCACTTGTCGGCCGGGCGGCCCCGGTCGGCGATCTGGAACTTCGAGGCGACGATGGCCTCGTACGAGGACGGCCCGTCCGTCGGCTCCTCCGGCTCCAGGACGAGGTCGAGGACCTCCTCCTTCTCGCCGCGCAGCATCGCCAGGATCCGGTGCGAGGGAAGCGCGGTGAACGGCTCGGCGAAGTCGAAGTAGTCGGCGAACTTGGCGCCCGCCTCCTCCTTGCCCTCGCGCACCTTGGCGGCCAGCCGCCCGCGCACCCACATGCGCTCACGCAGCTCGCCGATCAGGTCGGCGTCCTCCGAGAACCGCTCGGTGAGGATCGCCCGGGCGCCGTCGAGGGCGGCCTGCGCGTCGGCCACGCCCTTGTCGGCGTCGACGAACGCGGCGGCCGCGGCCAGCGGGTCCACGCCCGGATCGCCCAGCAGCCCCTCGGCGAGCGGCTCAAGACCGGCCTCGCGCGCGATCTGCGCCTTGGTCCGCCGCTTCGGCTTGTACGGCAGATAGATATCCTCCAGGCGCGCCTTGGTCTCGGCGCCCCGGATCCGCGCCTCCAGTTCGCCGGTGAGCTTGCCCTGCTCACGCACCGACTCCAGGATCGCCGTCCGCCGCTCCTCCAGCTCCCGCAGATAGCGCAGCCGCTCCTCGATCGTGCGCAGCTGCGCATCGTCGAGCATCTCGGTCGCTTCCTTGCGGTAGCGGGCGATGAAGGGCACCGTCGAGCCGCCGTCGAGCAGCTCGACGGCAGCCTTCACCTGCCGCTCCCGTACGCCGAGTTCCTCGGCGATCCTGCCTTCGATGGACCCTGTTGCCATGGATCCGCTGGACCCGGGTGTCGTCACGATCCCGTACCGCCTTCTCACTGAGGTTGCGCGGCAATTGTGGCAGGTGACACCGACAGCCGGGGATCAGGGCGGGTCCGCGTCAGGCCCTGCGCCGCCGCGCGCCACCGGACGCGCCGCCGAAGAGCCGGGCGAGCGCCCGGAACGGCAGCGTCACGACGGTGGCCACGGCCCCACCGATCTGCCGTAGAACGTCTGCAATGGCACGGAACACGAGCATCCCCTTTCCTCTCCGGCCACGTCGGCCGGTAGGGACCGGGTACCTCGCCCGCGCGGCGGCATGCGCCGTGGATCAGGCCTTGCCGATCAGATCGGCGGGGAACGCGCCCGCGGCCAGTGCCGTACGGACGAAGCCCGAGCCGAGTTCGGTCAGCCGGGCCACGCCTTCCGCGCCCAGGTGCGCGTAGGGAGCCCGGTCCAGGCGGTCGGTCTCGCGCTCGATCTCGTCGCGCAGCGCGATGCCCTGTCCGGTCAGTTCGTCCGAGTCGTCCAGCAGGCCGCGCTCACGAAGCCGGGCGCAGGCCGCGTCCCACTCCTCCTGGTTCCAGCCGCGGGTGACGAGCTGCCACTTCGGGGTGAAGCCCCGGCCGGTCGCGGTGTGCGTCACCAGCGCCTCCAGGCCGTCCAGTTCCGCGGACATCAGCGCGGCGAGATGACCGTCGCCACGGTGCTCGCGCAGCAGCGTGGCGGCGTGGAAGTACGCCATGTGCGGCTCCTCGGGGACCGGCAGGTCCGCGTGGGCGGCGTACAGCGGCCGCGCGTGGCGCGCGCACGCCTCGGTGGCCCGCAGCGCCAGTTCCGCGGCCTCGGCCAGCTCGGCGGAGGCGATGGTCTCCTCGCCGAGCAGCCGCCGCAGCATGGCGTCGACGGCACGCGCGCGTGCCGCGAGGACCTGCTGGGGCGTGGCGGTCTGCCACACGGCGGGGACATGCCGGGCCACGGCCTCGTACTTGTAGTTGTAGAAGGTGGCTGTGACCGTGCCGGGCCCGACGGCGCCGAGGGCGGCGGCCCGCACCGCGAAGTTGACGGCCTTGGGGTGGGTGATCCCGAGTGCACCCGCTTCCTTGCCGAGTTCGGGCGCGAAGTAGTGCATGGAGTGCAGCGTGTTGAGCGCGTTGTGGCAGCGGCGGCCCGCGCGCGGATCCAGGGCGGCTGTAGTCATGCCCGGCAGGTTACCGACCGCTTGGTATCCCCGGTCCAGAGGGCAGGCACCTGGTGGCAGGAAAGGTGGGGAACTCGTCATTGCGGCCATGAGCCCGCCCGCCAAGAATCGGGGGCATGACGCAGCGAACGGTTCTCCTGCTCCTTTTCGACGGTGTGCAGAGCCTCGATGTCACCGGCCCGCTGGAGGTCTTCACCGGCGCGGAGAAGCAGGCGCCGGGCGCCTACCACATCCGTACGGCCTCCCTGGACGGCGCTCCCGTCCGCAGCTCCAGTGGCCTGACCCTCGTACCGGACACGTCCCTCACCGACGCACCACTCCCGCACACCCTCCTCGTCCCGGGCGGCCAGGGCACCCGCGGACCTGACCCTCGGCTGACCGCCTGGCTGCGCGATCACGGACCGCGCGCCGAGCGCCTCGTCTCCGTCTGCACCGGAGCGATCCTGCTCGCCGAGGCGGGGCTTCTGGACGGCCGGCGGGTGACGACCCACTGGGCGTACTGCGCCAAGCTCGCCCGCGACCACCCGGCCGTCGAGGTCGACCCCGATCCCATCTACGTCCGCGACGGACACGTCTCCACCTCCGCCGGTGTCACCGCCGGCATCGATCTCGCGCTCGCCCTCGTCGAGGAGGACCTGGGCCGGGACACCGCCCTCACCGTCGCCCGCCACCTGGTCGTCTTTCTGCGCCGACCGGGCAACCAGGCCCAGTTCAGCGCGCAGCTCGCCGCCCAGACCGCCCGGCGCGAACCGCTCCGGGACGTCCAGCAGTGGATCATCGAGCACCCGGCCGAGGACCTCGGCGTCGAGTCGCTCGCCGCCCGCGCGGGACTCTCCCCGCGCCACTTCGCCCGGGCCTTCCGTGCCGAGACCGGCACGACCCCCGGCCGCTATGTCGACCGGGTCCGCCTGGAACACGCCCGCCGCCTCCTGGAGGACACCGCCGGGGGCGTCGAGGAGATCTCCCGCGCCAGCGGCTACGGCACCCCCGAGGCCATGCGCCGGGCCTTCCTCAAAGCCCTCGGCACGGCCCCGGCGGAGTACCGCCGGCGCTTCCACACCACGCCGGCGCACTGAGGCCCGGCGAGGCAACAGGCGGAGTCCCGCCGTCGGCCGGTGCAGTGGTGCAGGGACGCCGGCCGCCAAGACCCGTATCGCCTGCGTCGCGAGCTCCCCGTGCGCCGCTCGCGGGAACACAGGCCGCAAGGACATGGAGGCCATCAGGGGCGCCGGGCGACGTCGCACTGGCTGGCCCTGGACTTCCTGAAGCCGTTCGGTGTCGAGCCCACGGGGGAGCGGGTGGTCACCGACGGCAAGTACGTCACCGCCGCCGGGGTCTCCTCGGGCATCGACATGGGTCTGACGCTCCTCGGGCGCATCGCGGGCGACGAACACGCCCAGGCCGTACAGCTGTTGACGGAGTACGACTCGCAGCCGCCCCACGACGCCGGTTCGCCCGAGAAGGCGCCCGCGCACCTCGTGGCGGAGTTCCGCTCCCAGAGCCGCTTCATCCTGACGTAGGAACGGTCCAGCTGAACTGCGGCTGCCGGCGCTGCAGAAACGCGGCGACCCCCTCCGCGAGGTCGTCGCTGCCGCGCGCCTGCTCACTCCAGTGGGCGTCGCGGTCGAGGCGGCCGTTCGCGAACTCCTTGGCCGCCGCCTGCGTCAGCTGTGAGCGGCTGACCAGGACCCGGGTGAACTCCGCGACCCGCTTGCCCAGTTCGCCGGTGGGCAGCACCTCGTCCACCAGACCTGTGCGCAGCGCCCGCGCGGAGTCGATCAACTCGCCGGAGTAGAGCAGGTACTTGGCGGCGGCGGGGCCCGTCAGCGCCACCAGCCGCCGGGTGGAGGAGGCCGGGTACACGATGCCCAGCTTCGCCGGCGTCACCCCGAACAGCGCACCCTCCTCGGCGAACCGCAGATCACAGGCCGCCGCGAGCTGAGTCCCGCCGCCCACGCAGTGCCCGCGCACGGCGGCCACCGTCGGCTTGGGGAACGCGCCGAGCGCGTCCTCGGCACGCCTGGCGAGGCCCTGCGCCTCCTCGGGCGTGTCCTGGAGCGCGCCGATGTCCGCCCCGGCGCAGAACGTGGCGCCCGCCCCGGTCAGCACCAGCGCCCGCACCCGCGGATCGGCGGCCAGCGTGTCGAGCAGCGGCGGCAGCGCGGCCCACATCGCCGACGTCATGGCGTTGCGCTTCTCGGGGTGGTGGATGACGACGGTGGCGACCGAGTCGGTGACGCTGTGCAGCAGCTGCGGCTCCATGCGCCGGATGTTATCCGGCCCACCGGACGGCCGATCAGGAAGGGCGGCGCGGAGAGTTACGGCACAGGGTGCACAGGGGACCCGGAGAAGCAGGATCGATCGAGGAGGCGCTGATGGCCGACTCCACCCAGCAGCTGCGCCGCGGTTTCGGCTGGCTCGCCGCGCTCGGCGTGCTGCTCGTCCTCGCCGGGCTCGTCGGCCTGATCTACACGGCGGCCGCCACCCTCACCTCGATGCTGCTGTTCGGCTGGCTGCTGCTGATCGGCGGCGCGGTCGGCCTGCTGCACGCGATCCAGGCCCGCGGGACCAACTTCTTCTGGCTCGGTGTGGTGGTCGCGGCGCTGAACATCGCGGCCGGTGTGGTGATCATCGCCAGGCCGGAGGCGGCGGCCGAGGCGCTGACCATGTTCGCCGCGCTGCTGTTCCTCACCGGCGGGGTGTTCCGGCTGGCCGGCAGTGCGGTCGTGCGCGGCCCCCAGTTCGGCTGGACACTGCTCCAGGGCGCCTTCGACCTGCTGCTGGGCATCCTGGTGCTGGCCTCCTGGCCGAGCGACAGCAAGTACGTCATCGGCACCTTCTTCGCGCTCGCGCTGCTCTTCGACGGGCTCGGACTGATCGCGACGGGCTACGGCGGGCGGCGCGTGGTGGGCATGGTCTCCGACGCGATGGACGCCGAGACCAAGGCCGCCACGGCCTCCGCACCCGACACCACCAAACCCGTACAACCCGAATAGTTCGTAAAGTCGGCACAGGGGGAACAGGACCGGTCCCGCACATGACCACGTCATGCGTCATCGGTCAGAAAGCGCTCGAAAATCGCTGACTTCTGGTCAGTTCCATGGACCGGAGCGGCTCGTTACCAACACTCGACTCGTGGTGACAATCGAGCGCAAGGGTGGCGACCGGACGATGGAGAACCACGGGCGCGGGCCCGCCCCACGCCCAGCAGGCGACCCACTGCCCTACGAGGGCGTGTGGAGGTTCACCGCCTCGGCCGTCGACGCGTCCGTCCCGCAGGCGCGGCACGCCGTACGGGATCTGCTGTACCGCCAGGGGGTGCCGCTGACGGACGACCAGGTGCACGCCGTGCTGCTGATCGTCTCGGAGCTGGTCACGAACGCCGTCCGGCACGCGGCGCTGCTGTCGCCGATGCTCGCCGTGGAGGTCGCCGTCGGCGCCGAGTGGGTGCGGGTGTCCGTGGAGGACAACCACCCCTACCGCCCGACCGCCCTGGAGGCCGACCACGGCCAGACCGGCGGGCGCGGGCTGCTGCTGGTGCGGGAGGTCACCCGGGAGGCGGGCGGTGTCTGCGATGTCGAGCACACCGCGAGCGGTGGCAAGGTGATCTGGGCCGCCCTGCCGCTCAAGCCCGCGCACGTGGTGCCGTAGCGCTCACCAGCCGGCGGACGACCCCGTCAGTTCGCGTACCGCGGGGCGGGCCGCGTCCAGCACCGTCATGAACCAGGACGAGAAGGTGTCCTTCGCGTGCCGCTCCGCCAGTTCCCCGGGCGTCACGAAGGCGGTGTCGCCGACCTCATCCGGGTCCGGCCGCAGCGGGGACTGCACCAGGCCCACGAAGAGGTGGTTGTACTCCTGCTCCACCAGGCCCGAGTCCGGGTCCGGGTGGTTGTAGCGGACCGTGCCCGCCTCCGCCATCAGCGACGGCGAGACCCCGAGCTCCTCGTACGTCCTTCGGGCCGCCGCAGCGAAGGGCGCCTCACCGGGGTAGGGGTGGCCGCAGCAGGTGTTGGACCACACACCGGGGGAGTGGTACTTGCCCAGCGCCCGCTGCTGCAGCAGCAGCCGGCCCCGCTCGTCGAAGAGGAACACGGAAAAGGCGCGATGGAGCTGCCCCGGCGGCTGGTGGGCGGCGAGCTTCTCCGCGGTGCCGATCGTCACACCGTTCTCGTCGACCAGTTCGAGCAAAATCTCCGCTGCGGTGCCGTTCGACGGAGTGTGCGTCGCGGCGGCAGGTGTGATCGGCATACCCATCCTTCACATCGGTTGTGCGCCCCAAGTGTGCCGCACGAATCCGGCACTCCCGGCAGTTGATCGTGCCCGGCGCGGCGAAGGCGGAACCCTGGCGCCGCCCGGCTGTGGGAGTGAAGACGCCGCCGCGCGCCGGACCGCTGCGCTCCGTCGCGGACCGGTTTCAGTGGCAGAGCTTCGCCTCGTGCTCGGCGTGCCCGGAGGGCTCCAGCTGGAAGGTGCAGTGCTCCAGGTCGAAGTGCTCGCCGAGGCAGCCCTGGAGCTCGTGGAGCATCTTCTCGTGGGCGGTCACGCTGAGCGTCTCGGAGCTGACGACCACATGCGCCGAGAGCACCGGCATACCGGAGGTGATGGTCCACGCGTGCAGGTCGTGGACGTCCTCGACGCCCTCCAGGGCCAGTAGGTGGGCGCGTACCTCGGTCATGTCGACGTCCTTGGGGGCCGCCTCGAGGAGGACGTCGAGGGTCTCGCGGAGCAGCTTGACGGTGCGCGGCACGATCATCAGGCCGATGATGAGCGAGGCGATCGGGTCGGCGGCCTGCCAGCCGGTCGTCAGGATCACCACCGCGGAGATCAGCACCGCCACCGAGCCCAGTGCGTCCGCGGCCACCTCAAGGAACGCCCCGCGGACGTTCAGGCTCTCCTTCTGGCCGCGCATCAGGAGACTGAGCGAGATCATGTTCGCGACCAGACCGATCGCGCCGAACACGATGGTCAGCCCGCCCTCGGTGTCGGCGGGCGTGATGAACCGCTGGATCGCCTCGTAAAGGACATAGCCGCCGACGACGAGCAGCAGCAGACAGTTCGCGAGCGCGGCGAGGATCTCGGCGCGGGCGAAGCCGAAGGTGCGGTTGCCGGTCGCCGGGCGGTTCGCGAAGTAAATCGCCAGCAGCGCCATGGCGAGCCCCACCGCGTCGGTCGCCATGTGCGCGGCGTCCGCGACCAGCGCGAGCGAGTCGGCGACGACACCGCCGATGATCTCCACCACCATGACGGTGAGTGTGATCGACAGCGCGATGCGCAGCCTGCCGCGGTACGCCGCCGTCGCTGTACCGCCGGCGTGACCGCCGTGCGCGTGTCCGTGATCGTGCCCAGCCCCCATGGAAGCCGCCTCCTGTCGTCGTGTGCGGCTCACAGTGAACTACGGGTGGGGGGTATCGGGCAACGCGGCACTGAACACCGTTGTCATATGCCCTGACCTGGGGAAACGATCCGCAGGTCAGGGCGCTGCGCGGTCATCCGCCGTGGTGCAGCAGCCATCCGCGCCAGGCGGAGTCGACCATCTCGCGCACCGAGCGGGAGGCGGTCCAGCCGAGTTCCTCGGCGGCCCGCGCGGCCGACGCGACGGCCCGCGGCGCGTCCCCGGGGCGGCGGCCCCCCACCACCGGCGGCCGGGCGTCGCCGGTGACTTCGCCGATGACGTCGATCAGTTCGCGCACGGAGACGCCCTCGCCGCGGCCGATGTTGACCGTCAGATCGCCGATCGGGTCGGCGAGCCGGCGCGCGGCGGCGAGATGGGCCTCGGCCAGGTCGGCGACATGGATGTAGTCGCGGACACAGGTGCCGTCCGGTGTCGGATAGTCGTCGCCGAAGATCCGCGGGGCCTCGTCGCGGGTCAGCCGGTCGAAGACCATGGGCACGATGTTGAAGACGCCGGTGTCGGCGAGCTCGGGCGCGGCGGCGCCGGCCACGTTGAAATACCGCAGACAGACCGTGGAGATTCCGTGTGCCTGTCCGGCGGCCCGGACCAGCCACTCGCCGGTGAGCTTTGTCTCGCCGTACGGGTTCACCGGCGCGCACGGGGTGTCCTCCGTGATGAGGTCCACATCCGGGTTGCCGTAGACGGCGGCCGAGGAGGAGAAGACGAACCGCCGGATGCCGGCCTCGGCCACCGCGTCCAGAAGCGTGGCCAGACCGCCCACGTTCTCCCGGTAGTAACGGGTGGGCTGCGCCACGGACTCGGCGACCTGCTTGCGCGCCGCGAGATGCACCACACCCGTCACCGCGTGCTCCGCGAGCACCCGCTTGAGCAGGTCGCCGTCGAGGGACGAGCCTTGGACCAGCGGCACTCCGTCCGGCAGCCGCGCGGGCACCCCGGCCGAGAGGTCGTCCAGCGCCAGCACGCGCTCGCCGGCCTCGGTCATGGCCCGCGCCACGTGTGCCCCGATGTACCCCGCCCCGCCTGTGATCAGCCATGTCATGGTCGACCACCCTATGCTCAGGCCCCGCCGCCGTAGAAAATGCGGCAAATGTCCGCTCTGGAAGTGCGGTTTGTGGGCCGGGCCCCGTTTCCCCGATGATGATCGCGGCAAGGCGTGTGCGAACCACGTCGATCGGGCCGTGAAACGGGCGGTGAACGCCGCGTTCCCGAGATCCGATAGCCTCTGCCGACATGCCGCCCGGGTGTCACGGACCAGGGGCGCCCCACCATGTCAATGACCGGCGCCCGCGCGTCGGCACCCAGGGAGTGAGTTCGGTTGTCGACCGCCATCCTCACCGGCCAGCCGGTCCCCGGATCGTCGATCGAGGGTGATCTGCGCTCCCTCGGCTTCGACGTCCGGACCGCCGCCGACGCCGCGGAGGCCGAGACGCTGCTGGCCCAGGTACCGGGCCAGGAGCGGGTCGCCGTGGTCGACGCCCGCTTCGTCGGTCATGTCCACGCGCTGCGCCTCGGCCTGACCGACCCGCGCTTCCCGCTCGCCGCGATCTCCGGTGCCGTGACAGCCCAGCCCGCCGCCCGCCAGGCCCTGACCCGGGCGCTGGCCCGGGAGAACTCCGCCGGCGGCACCACCCTCGTGGACAGCCTCGCCGACCGCCTCGTCGAGGCCCTCGACACCGAGGTGCACCGCCCCGAACTCGGCAGCCTCGTCGCGGAGGTCCCCGCCGGCCCCCAGGCCCGCAACGAGGCACGGCAGGCCGTCGCCGCCGTCGACGACGAGGCCGTACGCCTGAAGTCGGCCGTCAAGGCCCGCGACGGCTTCTTCACCACCTTCTGCATCAGCCCCTACTCCCGCTACCTCGCGCGCTGGTGCGCCCGCCGGGGCCTGACCCCCAACCAGGTCACCACCGCGTCCCTGCTCACCGCGCTCATAGCCGCGGCCTGCGCGGCCACCGGCACCCGCGGAGGCTTCGTCGCGGCCGGCGTGCTGCTGCTGTTCTCCTTCGTGCTGGACTGCACCGACGGCCAGCTCGCCCGCTACTCGCTGCAGTACTCCACCCTCGGCGCCTGGCTGGACGCCACCTTCGACCGGGCCAAGGAGTACGCCTACTACGCGGGCCTCGCCCTCGGAGCCGCCCGGGGCGGCGACGACGTATGGGCGCTCGCCCTCGGCGCGATGGTCCTGCAGACCTGCCGCCATGTCGTGGACTTCTCCTTCAACGAGGCGAACCACGACGCCACCGCCAACACCAGCCCCACCGCCGCCCTCTCCGACAAGCTCGACAGCGTCGGCTGGACGGTCTGGGTGCGCCGCATGATCGTGCTCCCGATCGGCGAGCGCTGGGCGATGATCGCCGTCCTGACCGCGGTCACCACACCGCGGATCACCTTCTACGCCCTGCTCATCGGGTGTGCCTTCGCCGCCACCTACACCACGGCGGGCCGCGTGCTGCGCTCTCTGACCCGCAGGGCCAGGCGCACGGACCGGGCCGCCCAGGCGCTGGCCGACCTCGCCGACTCCGGCCCGCTCGCCCAGGGCTTCGCCGAGGCGCTCAAGAACCCCGCGCGGGGGCTGCCGGGCTTCACCGCGCCCGCCGTAGCCCTGCTGGGCGGTCTCGCGGTCGTCGCCACCGCCGCGCTCACGGACTTCGGCGGACCGTGGCCCGTAGTCGCCGCCCTCCTCTACGCGGTGACCTCGGGCCTCGCCGTCGCCCGCCCCCTCAAGGGCGCCCTCGACTGGCTCGTCCCGCCGTTCTTCCGGGCCGCGGAGTACGGCACCGTGCTCGCCCTCGGAGTTAAAGCCGGGGTAAACGGAGCCCTTCCTGCGGCTTTCGGCCTGGTGGCCGCTGTCGCCTACCATCACTACGACACGGTCTATCGCATCCGCGGCAACGCGGGCGCGCCCCCGCACTGGCTGGTGCGGGCGATCGGGGGGCACGAGGGCCGGACGCTGGTGGTCACGGTGCTGGCCGTGCTGTTCACCGCCGCACAGTTCAAGGTCGCGCTCACGGCGCTCGCCGTGGCCGTGGCCCTGGTGGTGCTCGTCGAGAGCATCCGTTTCTGGGTCTCCGCTGGAGCCCCTGCCGTACACGATGAAGGAGAACCCGCATGATCGGCCTCGTGCTGGCGGCCGGCGCCGGACGGCGTCTGCGCCCCTACACCGACAGCCTTCCCAAGGCTCTGGTGCCGGTGGGCCCCGCGGGCATAGAAGGCGAACCGACGGTTCTCGACCTCACCCTCGCCAACTTCGCCGAGATCGGTCTGACCGAGGTCGCGATCATCGTCGGCTACCGCAAGGAGGCCGTGTACGAGCGGAAGGCGGCGCTGGAGGCGAAGTACGGCCTCAAGCTCACCCTCATCGACAACGACAAGGCCGAGGAGTGGAACAACGCCTACTCCCTGTGGTGCGGCCGTGACGCCCTCAAGGACGGCGTGATCCTCGCCAACGGCGACACCGTCCACCCGGTCTCCGTCGAGAAGACGCTGCTCGCCGCCCGCGGCGACGGCAAGAAGATCATCCTCGCCCTCGACACCGTGAAGTCGCTCGCGGACGAGGAGATGAAGGTCGTCGTGGATCCCGCCAAGGGCGTTACGAAGATCACCAAGCTGATGGACCCGTCCGAGGCCACCGGCGAGTACATCGGCGTCACCCTCATCGAGGGCGACGCCGCCCCCGAGCTGGCCGACGCCCTGAAGAAGGTCTGGGAGACCGACCCGCAGCAGTTCTACGAGCACGGCTACCAGGAGCTCGTGAACCGCGGCTTCACCATCGACACGGCGCCGATCGGCGCCGTTCAGTGGGTCGAGATCGACAATCACGACGATCTCGCCCGCGGACGGGAGATCGCGTGCCAGTACTGACCCGGCTGATTCCCTCCCCCGTTGTCGTCGACATCCGCCCGGGTGCCCTCGACGACCTGGGCTGTGTGCTCGCCGACGAGCGTGTCTCGCACTCCGGCAAGCTGGCCGTCGCCGTCAGCGGCGGCTCGGGCGCGAAGCTGCGGGAGCGGCTCGCGCCTTCGCTGCCCGGTGCCAGTTGGTACGAGGTCGGCGGCGGCACCCTCGACGACGCGGTGCGGCTGGCCGGCGACATAAAGGCCGGCCACTACGACGCGGTCGTCGGGCTCGGCGGCGGCAAGATCATCGACTGCGCCAAGTTCGCCGCGGCACGGGTGGGCCTCCCGCTGGTCGCCGTACCGACGAACCTCGCGCACGACGGTCTGTGCTCGCCGGTCGCCACCCTCGACAACGACGCGGGCCGCGGCTCCTACGGTGTGCCGAACCCGATCGCGGTCGTCATCGACCTCGACGTCATCCGCGAGGCCCCGGTGCGGTTCGTGCGCGCCGGGATCGGGGACGCCGTCTCCAACATCTCCGCCATCGCGGACTGGGAGCTGGCCAACCGCGTCAAGGGCGAGAAGATCGACGGCCTGGCCGCCGCCATCGCCCGGCAGGCCGGCGAGGCGGTGCTGAGGCACCCGGGAGGCATCGGGGACACCGACTTCCTCCAGGTGCTCGCCGAGGCGCTGGTGCTCAGCGGCATCGCCATGTCGGTGTCGGGCGACTCCCGCCCGTGCTCCGGCGCCTGCCACGAGATCAACCACGCGTTCGACCTGCTCTACCCGAGGCGGGCCGCCGCCCACGGTGAGCAGTGCGGACTGGGCGCGGCCTTCGCGATGTATCTGCGCGGCGCCCACGAGGAGTCGGCCTACATGGCCGGGGTGCTGCGCCGGCACGGGCTTCCGGTGCTGCCGGACGAGATCGGCTTCAGCACGGACGAGTTCGTCCGGGCCGTGGAGTTCGCCCCGCAGACCCGGCCAGGCCGCTACACGATCCTCGAACACCTCGACCTGAAAACCGACCAGATCAAGGACATCTACGCCGACTATGTCAAGGCCATCGGTAGCTGAACTCCGTCCGGTCGTCCACCCCGCGGGGGTGAAGGACCGGCGCAGCGGTGAGCACTGGATGGGGCGCCTCTACATGCGTGAGGTGTCCCTGCGGGTCGACCGCTACCTGGTCAACACCAGGGTCACGCCCAACCAGCTCACCTACCTGATGACCGTCTTCGGTGTGCTCGCGGCCCCGGCACTGCTCGTGCCGGGGATCCCGGGCGCCCTGCTCGGCGTGGTCTGTGTCCAGCTGTACCTGCTGCTGGACTGCGTCGACGGCGAGATCGCCCGCTGGAAGAAGCAGTACTCGCTGGGCGGCGTCTACCTCGACCGCGTCGGCGCCTACCTCACCGACGCCGCCGTGCTCGTCGGCTTCGGGCTGCGCGCCGCCGACCTGTGGGGCCCCGGCCGTATCGACTGGCTGTGGGCCTTCCTCGGCACGCTGGCCGCGCTCGGCGCCATCCTGATCAAGGCCGAGACCGACCTGGTCGGTGTCGCCCGGCACCAGGGCGGGCTGCCGCCGGTCAAGGAGGCCGCCGCCGAGATGCGCTCCTCCGGCATGGCCCTGGCCCGCCGGGCCGCCGCCGCGCTGAAGTTCCACCGGCTGATCCTCGGCATCGAGGCGTCCCTGCTGATCCTGGTGCTGGCGATCGTCGACCAGATGCGCGGCGACCTGTTCTACACGCGGCTCGGCGTGGCGGTGATGGCCGGCATCGCCCTCCTCCAGACCCTGCTGCACCTGGTCTCCATCCTCGCGTCGAGCAGGCTGAAGTGAGCGCGCCGATGAAGGTCGGCGCGGTCATCATCACGATGGGCAACCGCCCCGACGAACTGCGAGCCCTTCTTGACTCGGTCGCCAAGCAGGACGGCGACCGCGTCGAGGTGGTCGTGGTCGGCAACGGCTCGCCGGTGCCGGACGTGCCCGAGGGCGTGCGCACCGTCGAACTGTCCGAGAACCTCGGCATCCCCGGCGGCCGCAACGTCGGTATCGAGTCCTTCGGCCCCAGCGGCCGCGACGTCGACATATTGCTCTTCCTCGACGACGACGGGCTCCTCGCCCAGCACGACACCGCCGAGCTCTGCCGCCAGGCCTTCGCCGCCGACCCCCGGCTCGGCATCGTCAGCTTCCGCATCGCCGACCCGGAGACCGGCGAGACCCAGCGCCGCCACGTCCCCCGGCTGCGCGCGGCCGACCCGATGCGCTCCTCCCGGGTCACCACCTTCCTCGGCGGCGCCAACGCCGTCCGCACCCAGGTCTTCGCCGAAGTCGGCGGCCTCCCGGACGAATTCTTCTACGCACATGAGGAAACCGACCTGGCATGGCGGGCCCTCGACGCGGGCTGGATGATCGACTACCGGTCCGACATGGTGCTGTACCACCCCACGACCGCTCCCTCCCGGCACGCGGTCTACCACCGCATGGTCGCCCGCAACCGCGTCTGGCTCGCCCGCCGCAACCTCCCCGCGCTGCTGATCCCGGTCTACCTGGGCGTCTGGATGCTGCTCACCCTGCTGCGCCGCCCGTCGCGGCCCGCGCTCAGGGCATGGTTCGGCGGCTTCCGGGAAGGCTGGACGAGCCCGTGCGGCCCCCGCCGGCCCATGAAGTGGCGTACGGTGTGGCGGCTGACCCGGCTGGGCCGTCCTCCTGTCATCTGACAAGCTTCACTGAACGCACAGGAGGTCCACACCCAGGCCTCAGGCTCACGGCATGCCCGCACAGGCTGCGCATCCCGAAGACGAAAGTTTCCACTAGTGAGTGAGACAACGCACGACGGACAGGTCGCGGTGACCGCGCCGCCGTCGCCCGACGAGGGACTCACGGCGGCCGAACTGGCCGCCAAGTACGGGCTGAGCGTCAGCGGCGCCCGCCCCTCGCTCGTCGAGTACGTCCGCCAGCTCTGGGACCGGCGTCACTTCATCCTCGCCTTCTCGCGGGCGAAGCTGACCGCCCAGTACAGCCAGGCCAAGCTCGGCCAGCTCTGGCAGGTGGTGACACCGCTGCTGAACGCGGCCGTGTACTTCTTCATCTTCGGCGTCATCCTGGAAGCCGACCGGGGCATGTCCCGCGAGGTGTACATCCCGTTCCTGGTCACGGGCGTGTTCGTGTTCACCTTCACCCAGAGCTCGGTGATGGCGGGCGTCCGCGCGATCTCCGGCAACCTCGGCCTGGTCCGCGCCCTGCACTTCCCGCGCGCCGCGCTGCCGGTCTCCTTCGCGCTGCAGCAGCTCCAGCAGCTGCTCTTCTCGATGATCGTGCTGTTCGCGGTGACCATCGCCTTCGGCAGCTATCCGGACCTGTCCTGGCTGCTGATCGTTCCGGCGCTGGCCCTGCAGTTCTGCTTCAACACCGGCCTCGCGCTGATCATGGCCCGGGCCGGCGCCAAGACGCCCGACCTGGCGCAGCTGATGCCGTTCGTGATGCGTACCTGGATGTACGCGTCCGGTGTCATGTACTCCATCCCGATCATGCTCGCCGACAAGCCGCAGTGGATCGCCGACGTCCTGCAGTGGAACCCGGCCGCCATCTACATGGACCTGGTCCGCTTCGCCCTGATCGACGACTACGGCTCCGAGTGGCTCCCCGACCATGTGTGGGCGGCCGCGGGCGGCTGGTCCCTGCTCTTCGCCGTCGGCGGCTTCGTGTACTTCTGGAAGGCGGAGGAGAGGTACGGCCGTGGCTGACACCCGGGTCCCCACCGTCATCGCGGACGAGCTGCACATCGTCTACCGCGTCAACGGCGCCAAGACCGGCAAGGGCAGCGCCACCGCGGCCCTCAGCCGCATACTCAAGCGCGGCGAGGAGCGGGGTGTGCGCAAGGTGCACGCCGTACGCGGTGTGTCCTTCACCGCCTACCGCGGCGAGGCCGTCGGCCTGATCGGCTCCAACGGCTCCGGCAAGTCCACGCTGCTGCGCGCCATCGCCGGGCTGCTCCCCGCCGAGAAGGGCAGGGTCTACACCGACGGCCAGCCCTCCCTGCTGGGTGTGAACGCGGCCCTCATGAACGACCTGACCGGCGAGCGGAACGTCATCCTGGGCGGGCTCGCCATGGGCATGTCCCGCGAGGAGATCAAGGAGCGCTACCAGGAGATCGTCGACTTCTCGGGCATCAACGAGAAGGGCGACTTCATCACCCTCCCGATGCGCACCTACTCCTCCGGCATGGCCGCCCGTCTGCGGTTCTCCATCGCCGCCGCCAAGGACCACGACGTCCTGATGATCGACGAGGCGCTGGCCACCGGTGACCGCAAGTTCCAGAAGCGCTCCGAGCAGCGCATCCGGGAGCTGCGCAAGGAGGCCGGCACGGTGTTTCTGGTCAGTCACAACAACAAGTCGATCCGAGACACCTGTGACCGTGTGCTGTGGCTGGAACGCGGCGAGCTGCGCATGGACGGCCCGACCGACGAGGTCCTCAAGGAGTACGAGAAGTTCACGGGCAAGTAGTCCACCCCGGACCGGCTCACCCGGCCCACCTCGCTTCCCACGGCCCCGCCGGAACCCTTCCGGCGGGGCTCCGCGTCTGCAAAGGAAACGTCAACTTCGGCTGGCCTTGGGAATCTTGGGACCAATCGGTGTGTTCTTGTGATGCGCAGGACACCCCGGGGAACCACCGTGCGCTGTACAACGTAAGCTGTACCGGTCCCCAATCGCGGCAAGTGGGGCGATAATGCCCCACACCCTCTGCTGGGGAGCCCGCGCGGACGGCCGGGCGGCGTGTCCGAAATAGTGTGCATTGGGTCGGCGGTGTAGAACGGGAGATGTGACGGCAATGGCTACGGAAACTCCCCAGCTCAACGCAGCATGTGCCGTCCCCGCCCCGGGCAGTCCGCGGTGACGGGAACCGGCACACCGCACGCCGGTGTCACGGAGCGCGGCACGCTCGGCAAGGCCGCGCACGAGAACTTCCCCGTGGCCCCGTTCTTCCTGCCCCGGGCCTGGCGCACCGACCTCATGGCCGTCTACGGCTTCGCGCGCCTCGTCGACGACATCGGCGACGGCGATCTGGCCCCCGGCGGCGCCGACGCCCGACTGCTCGGCGTGTCGGCCACGGACGCCGACGACCGCCTGCTGATGCTGGACGCCTTCGAGGCCGACCTGCGACGCGTGTTCGACGCGACCCCCCGTCACCCCCTGCTGCGCCGTCTGCAGCCCACGGTCCGCCGGTGCTCGCTGACCGCCGAGCCGTTCCTCGGCCTGATCGAGGCCAACCGCCAGGACCAGCTCGTCAGCCGCTACGAGACCTACGACGACCTGCTTGCCTACTGCGAACTGTCCGCCAACCCCGTCGGACATCTCGTCCTCGCCGTCACCGGCACCGCCACCCCCGAGCGGATCCGCCGCTCCGACGCGATCTGCACCGCCCTCCAGATCGTCGAGCACCTCCAGGACGTCGCCGAGGACCTCGGCCGCGACCGCATCTACCTGCCCGCCGAGGACATGAAGCGCTTTCACGTCCAGGAGGCGGATCTCGCCACGAAAACCGCGGGCGCGTCGCTGCGCGCACTGGTTGCATACGAAGCACAACGCGCCCGCGATCTCCTGAATGAAGGCGCCCCCCTGGTGGGTAGCGTCCACGGCAGGCTGAGACTGCTGCTCGCGGGGTTCGTGGCGGGGGGAAGGGCGGCGATCCACGCGATCGCCGCCGCCGAATACGACGTACTTCCCGGCCCGCCCAAGCCCGGCAAGGTTCAGCTGCTGCGCGAGGTGGGCGTGACTCTGCGAGGAGAGGGGTGATCCGGACCGTGGAGTTCGCACCACACGCGTCCGCACCGGTACTCGCCGCCTACAGCTATTGCGAGGCCGTCACCGGACAGCAGGCCCGTAACTTCGCGTACGGCATCCGGCTGCTGCCCACACCCAAGCGCCGCGCGATGTCGGCGCTGTACGCGTTCTCGCGCCGTGTCGACGACATCGGTGACGGGGTGCTGGCCGGCGAGGTCAAGGTGGCCAGACTTGAGGACACCCGGGCGCTGCTCACCCGGGTGCGGGACGGTGCGGTCGACGAGGACGACACGGACCCGGTCGCGGTCGCCCTCGCCCATGCCGCCGAGGTCTTCCCGATCCCGCTGGACGGCCTGGACGAGCTGATCGACGGCGTGCTGATGGACGTACGCGGCGAGACATACGAGACCTGGGACGACCTGAAGGTGTACTGCCGCTGTGTGGCGGGCGCCATCGGGCGGCTCTCGCTCGGGGTGTTCGGCACCGAACCGGGGGCGCGCGGCGCCGAGCGCGCGCCGGAGTATGCCGACACGCTCGGGCTCGCGCTTCAACTCACCAACATCCTGAGGGACGTGCGCGAGGACGCCGAGGGGGGCCGCACCTATCTGCCCGCCGACGACCTCGCCAAGTTCGGCTGCTCGGCCGGGTTCGCCGGGCCGGTCGTGCCGGAGGGCGCCGACTTCGCGGGCCTCGTGCACTTCGAAGTGCGTCGGGCCCGCGCCCTTTTCGCCGAGGGCTACCGGCTGCTCCCGATGCTCGACCGGCGCAGCGGTGCCTGTGTCGCCGCCATGGCCGGCATCTACCGCCGTCTGCTGGACCGCATCGAGCGCGAGCCGGAGGCGGTGCTGCGCGGGCGGGTCTCGCTGCCGGGACGCGAGAAGGCGTACGTCGCCGTACGCGGTCTGTCCGGTCTGGACACCCGGCATGTGTCGCGGCGGACCCTCAGGAGGCGAGCCTGATGGACAATTCGGTCCAAGGTGATGCCGTCGGAGAAAAGTGGCAGGCAACCCTCCGCGGTGCGGCGGCGTCCCTGACTGAGACGGCCGGCCGTGCACCGTTCAAGCACCGCGGCGGCCGTTCGGGGGAGGGCACACGATGACCGACGGCATCACGACCGGAGGCGACGCCGTCGTGGTCGGCGGCGGACTCGCCGGCATCACCGCGGCGCTGGCGCTCGCCGACGCCGGAGTGCGGGTGACGCTCCTGGAGGGCAGGCCACGCCTCGGGGGACTCGCCTTCTCCTTCCAGCGCGGCGACCTCACCGTCGACAACGGCCAGCACGTCTATCTGCGCTGCTGCACCGCCTACCGCTGGTTCCTCGACCGTATCGAGGGCACCGCGCTGGCGCCGCTGCAGGATCGTCTCGACGTGCCCGTACTCGACCTGGCCAAGCCCGAGGGGCGGCGTCTTGGCAGGATCCAGCGCGATCCGCTGCCCGTACCCCTGCACCTGGGGCGCAGCCTCGCCACCTACCCGCACCTCTCCCTCACCGAGCGCGCCGCCGTCGGGCGTGCCGCGCTCGCGCTGATGGGGCTCGACCTCGCCGATCCGGCCCTGGACGCACAGAACTTCGGCAGCTGGCTGGCCGCGCACGGTCAGTCCGCGCGGGCCGTGCAGGCGCTGTGGAACCTGGTCGGGATCGCCACCCTCAACGCGGTCGCGGACGACTCCTCACTGGGGCTCGCCGCGATGGTGTTCAAGACCGGTCTGCTGTCCGACCCGGGCGCGGCCGACATCGGATGGGCGCACGTCCCGCTGGGCGAACTGCACGACCGGCTGGCCCGCAAGGCGCTCGACTCCGCGGGCGTGCGTACCGAGGTCCGTACACGCGTCACCTCCATCTCCACTGAGTCCAACGGCCGTTGGAACGTCCAGGTTCCCGGCGAGGCGCTCCGGGCGGACGCCGTCGTCCTCGCCGTACCGCAGAGCGAGGCCCACGACCTGCTGCCCGACGGCGCCCTGGACGACCCCGGACGACTGCTGAGGATCGGCACCGCACCGATCCTGAACGTCCATGTCGTCTACGACCGCCCCGTGCTCAGCACCCCCTTCTTCGCCGCCCTCGGCACTCCGGTGCAGTGGGTGTTCGACCGGACCGACTCCTCCGGGCTGCGTGACGGGCAGTACCTCGCGCTGTCCCAGTCGGCCGCGCACCACGAGATCGACGCGCCGGTGGCCCAGCTGCGCGAGAAGTACCTGCCGGAGCTGGCCCGGCTGCTGCCGCTGGCCCGCAAGGCAGAGGTGAGGGACTTCTTCGTGACCCGGGAGCGCACGGCGACGTTCGCGCCCACCCCCGGTGTCGGGCGGCTGCGGCCCGGCACCCGTACCAAGGCCCCCGGCCTCTATCTGGCCGGAGCGTGGACCGCCACAGGGTGGCCCGCGACCATGGAGAGTGCGGTCCGCAGCGGTGTGAGCGCGGCCGACGCCGCGCTGAGCGCCCTGGGCCGGCCCCGCCCCCGCCACCTCTTCGAAGTAGAGGAGGCGGCGTGATGCTCGATCAGCACCCGGCGGCAGGCACCCGCACCCCCGGTACCGCAACAAGAGGAGAGACTGTGCCCACTGTGCCCCCGGCCTCGAAGGCCGCTGGAGCGACCGCGGTGGACGTGACCGCGCTCCTGGAGCGCGGCCGGACCCTGGCCACACCGGTACTGAGGGCGGCGATCGACCGTCTGGCGCCCCCCATGGACACCGTCTCCGCCTACCACTTCGGCTGGATCGACGCCCAGGGCAGGCCCACCGCCGGGGACGGCGGCAAGGCCGTGCGCCCCGCCCTCGCCGTGGTCTCCGCCGAGGTCACCGGCGCCGCGCCCGAGGTCGGCATCCCCGGCGCGGTGGCCGTCGAACTGGTCCACAACTTCTCGCTCCTGCACGACGACCTGATGGACGGCGACGAGCAGCGCCGGCACCGCGACACGGTGTGGAAGGTGCACGGCCCCGCCCAGGCCATCCTGGTCGGCGACGCCCTGTTCGCCCTCGCCAACGAGCTGCTGCTGGAACTCGGCACCGTCGAGGCCGGCCGCGCCACCCGCCGGCTGACCGCCGCCACCCGGGCCCTGATCGACGGACAGGCCCAGGACATCTCCTACGAGCACCGCGACCGCGTCAGCGTCGAGGAGTGCCTGGAGATGGAGGGCAACAAGACCGGCGCCCTGCTGGCCTGCGCCAGCTCCATCGGCGCCGTGCTCGGCGGCACGGACGACCGCACCGCCGACACGCTGGAGAAGTACGGCTACCACCTCGGCCTCGCCTTCCAGGCCGTCGACGACCTGCTCGGCATCTGGGGGGACCCGGTCTCCACCGGCAAGCAGACCTGGAGCGATCTGCGTCAGCGCAAGAAGTCCCTGCCGGTCGTGGCCGCGCTCGCGGCGGGCGGCGCCGCCTCCGACCAGCTCGGCGAACTGCTCGCCGCCGACGCCAAGAGCAGCGACTTCGAGAACTTCTCGGAACAGGAGTTCGCCGCCCGCGCCGCCCTCATCGAGGAGGCCGGCGGCCGCGAGTGGACCGCCGAAGAGGCACGCCGTCAGCACACCATCGCCATCGAAGCCCTGGACGCCGTCGACATGCCCGACCGGGTGCGCGCGCAGTTCACGGCACTCGCCGACTTCGTCGTCGTACGAAAGAGATGATCACTATCGGTCGAATAGCCCTCGCGTAGTCGCCGGCCGGTGTCGTGAGATCGACGCGCACCGGCCGACGGCGGACCCACAGCAGACGCACCACTTGCACACTGCACGAAGGGGAAGCCATGACAGCGACGACCGACGGAAGCACCGGGGCCCTGCCGCCCCGCGCTGCCGCGGCCAGCGAAACCGACAGCACCACCCCCGTGGCGGCGGGGGTTCATGACGCCGCCGAGCGTGCCGTCCGGCGTGCCACCGACTTCCTGCTGTCCCGGCAGGACGCCCAGGGCTGGTGGAAGGGCGACCTGGAGACGAACGTCACCATGGACGCCGAGGACCTGCTGCTCCGTCAGTTCCTGGGCATCCGGGACGAGTCCACCACCCACGCCGCCGCTCTGTTCATCCGAGGCGAGCAGCGGGCGGACGGCGCCTGGGCCACCTTCTACGGCGGACCGGGCGAACTCTCCGCCACCATCGAGGCCTACGTCGCCCTCCGCCTGGCCGGCGACGCGCCGGACGCGCCGCACATGGCGAAGGCGTCGAAGTGGATCCGGGCCCAGGGCGGCATCGCTGCCGCACGTGTCTTCACCCGGATCTGGCTGGCCCTGTTCGGCTGGTGGAAGTGGGAGGACCTGCCCGAACTCCCGCCCGAGCTCATCTACTTCCCGACCTGGGTGCCGCTCAACATCTACGACTTCGGCTGCTGGGCCCGGCAGACCATCGTCCCGTTGACGATCGTCTCCGCCAAGCGGCCGGTACGGCCCGCGCCCTTCCCTCTGGACGAACTGCACACCGATCCGGCGAACCCCAATCCGCCCAAGCCCCTTGCTCCGGCGGCGAGTTGGGACGGCGCCTTCCAGCGGCTCGACAAGGCGCTGCACCAGCTGCGCAAGGTCGCCCCCCGCAGGCTGCGCCGGGCCGCGATGAACACCGCCGCCCGCTGGATCATCGAACGGCAGGAGAACGACGGCTGCTGGGGCGGTATCCAGCCCCCGGCGGTGTACTCGATCATCGCCCTGCATCTGCTCGGCTACGACCTCGAACACCCCGTGATCCGCGAGGGTTTGGCGTCGTTGGACCGGTTCGCCGTCTGGCGCGAGGACGGGGCCAGGATGATCGAGGCCTGCCAGTCCCCGGTGTGGGACACCTGCCTCGCGACCATCGCGCTCGCCGACGCCGGGGTGCCCGCCGACCATCCGCAACTGGTCAAGGCCGCCGACTGGATGCTCGGCGAGGAGATCGTCCGGCCCGGCGACTGGGCCGTGAAGCGGCCGGGGCTGCCGCCCGGCGGCTGGGCGTTCGAGTTCCACAACGACAACTACCCCGACATCGACGACACCGCCGAGGTGGTCCTCGCGCTGCGCCGGGTGCGGCACCACGACCCGGAGCGGGTGGAGAAGGCGATCGGGCGGGGGGTGCGCTGGAACCTCGGTATGCAGTCCAGGAACGGGGCGTGGGGCGCCTTCGACGTCGACAACACGAGCCCCTTCCCCAACCGGCTGCCGTTCTGCGACTTCGGCGAGGTCATCGACCCGCCCTCGGCCGATGTCACCGCCCATGTCGTCGAGATGCTCGCGGTCGAGGGCCTCGCCCACGACCCGCGCACCCGGCGGGGCATCCAGTGGCTGCTCGCCGAACAGGAGCCGGACGGCTCGTGGTTCGGACGCTGGGGTGTCAACTACATCTACGGCACGGGGTCCGTCGTACCCGCCCTCACGGCCGCCGGAATCCCCCCCTCGCACCCGGCGATCCGGCGGGCCGTGGTCTGGCTGGAGTCCGTCCAGAACGACGACGGCGGCTGGGGCGAGGACCTGCGCTCCTACAAGGACGTCAAGGGCTGGAGCGGCCGGGGCGCCTCCACCGCCTCACAGACCGCGTGGGCGCTGATGGCGCTGCTGGCCGCGGGGGAGAAGGACTCCAAGGCCGTGGAGCGCGGCATCGAGTGGCTCGCGGTCACCCAGCGCGAGGACGGCTCCTGGGACGAGCCGTACTTCACCGGCACCGGGTTCCCCTGGGACTTCTCGATCAACTATCACCTCTACCGGCAGGTGTTCCCGCTCACCGCGCTCGGCCGGTACGTGCACGGCGAGCCCTTCGCCGAGGCCAAGGGGGGCTGATGAGCACACAGCCCGCTCCGGCGCCGCTGCTGATCGCCTGCGCGCTCGGCATCGAGCACTTCGCCCTGCGCACCGGCGGTCACAGCGAGGCCGGCGGGCCGGTCACCGTTCTGCGGACCGGCATGGGACCCAAGGCGGCCGAGCGGTCCGTCACCCGGGTTCTCGCCGGTCCGGCGCTCGCCGGGGCCGCCGTGCTCGCCACGGGCTTCTGCGCGGGGCTCGCTCCCGGGATGCACCCCGGCGACCTGGTCGTCGCCGAGGAGACCCGGGATCCGCGCGGGACCACCGAGTGCGTCGCGACCGAGCTGCTCGTCAAGGAACTCACCCGCGCCGTACCGGGGCGCACCGTCCACACCGGACCGCTCACCGGCTCCGATCACGTGGTCCGTGGTCAGGAACGGTCCGATCTGCTCTCGACCGGCGCAATCGCGGTCGACATGGAGTCGGCGGCGACGCTCCTGAGCGCCGTGCGCGCCGGTGAGCGCCCCGTTGCGGCCGTACGGGTGGTCGTGGACGCTCCAGAACATGAACTCGTCCGGATCGGCACGGTGCGCGGGGGAATATCAGCGTTCCGTGTCCTTAGGTCGGTCCTTCCCGCTTTCTTCGAATGGCACCGTTCTTTGCTGCTCCCCAGGAGGTGAGCCAGATGGCCATGCCGCTGCGTCAGTCCATCAAGGTCGCTACTTACTTGGCCGAACAAAAGCTCCGCAAGCGCGACAAGTTCCCGCTGATCGTCGAGCTGGAACCGCTTTTCGCGTGCAACCTCAAGTGCGAGGGATGCGGCAAGATCCAGCACCCGGCGGGGGTGCTCAAGCAGCGCATGCCGGTCGCACAGGCCGTGGGAGCGGTGCTCGAATCCGGCGCGCCGATGGTGTCCATCGCCGGCGGTGAGCCCCTGATGCACCCTCAGATCGACGAGATCGTACGGCAGTTGGTCGCCAAGCGGAAATACGTCTTCCTGTGCACCAATGCCATGCTGCTGCGCAAGAAGATGGACAAGTTCAAGCCCTCGCCCTACTTCGCCTTCGCCGTGCACATCGACGGCCTGCGCGAGCGCCACGACGAGTCGGTGGCCAAGGAGGGCGTGTTCGACGAGGCCGTGGAGGCGATCAAGGAGGCCAAGCGGCGCGGCTTCCGGGTCACCACCAACTCCACCTTCTTCAACACCGACACCCCGCAGACCATCATCGAGGTCCTCAACTTCCTCAACGACGACCTCAAGGTCGACGAGATGATGATCTCGCCCGCCTACGCCTACGAGAAGGCGCCCGACCAGGAGCACTTCCTGGGCGTCGAGCAGACCCGCGAGCTGTTCAAGAAGGCATTCGCGGGCGGCAACCGGCGCCGCTGGCGGCTCAACCACTCCCCGCTCTTCCTGGACTTCCTGGAGGGCAAGGTCGACTTCCCGTGCACCGCGTGGGCGATCCCGAACTACTCCCTCTTCGGCTGGCAGCGCCCCTGCTACCTGATGAGCGACGGCTATGTGCCGACGTACCGCGAACTCATCGAGGAGACCGACTGGGACAAGTACGGCCGCGGCAAGGACCCGCGCTGCGCCAACTGCATGGCGCACTGCGGCTACGAGCCCACCGCCGTCCTCGCCACCATGGGCTCCCTGAAGGAGTCGCTGCGCGCCATGCGCGAGACGGTCAACGGAAACCGGGAGTGACGTCATGACCGCCATCCCCTTGGGCGTCCCCGAGGTACCGGTCCGGCCGATCGCCGAGCGGCGCCTGTCGCGCCGGATCCAGGTCGGGCCGGTGGCGGTCGGGGGCGGGGCCCCGGTGTCGGTGCAGTCGATGACCACGACCCGTACGTCGGACATCGGCGCCACCCTGCAGCAGATCGCCGAACTCACCGCGTCCGGCTGCCAGATCGTCCGCGTCGCCTGCCCCACGCAGGACGACGCGGACGCCCTCGCGACCATCGCGCGCAAGTCGCAGATCCCGGTGATCGCGGACATCCACTTCCAGCCCAAGTACGTGTTCGCCGCGATCGAGGCCGGCTGTGCGGCCGTACGCGTCAATCCCGGCAACATCAAGCAGTTCGACGACAAGGTGAAGGAGATCGCACGGGCCGCGGCGGATCACGGCACGCCGATCCGGATCGGGGTCAACGCGGGCTCGCTGGACCGGCGGCTGCTGCAGAAGTACGGGAAGGCGACGCCGGAGGCGCTGGTCGAGAGCGCGCTGTGGGAGGCCTCGCTGTTCGAGGAGCACGGGTTCCGGGACATCAAGATCTCGGTGAAGCACAACGACCCCGTGGTGATGGTCAGCGCCTATCAGCTGCTCGCCGAGCAGTGCGACTACCCGCTGCACCTGGGGGTGACGGAGGCGGGCCCGGCGTTCCAGGGGACGATCAAGTCGGCGGTGGCCTTCGGGGCGCTGCTCAGCCGGGGCATCGGCGACACGATCCGTGTCTCGCTGAGCGCCCCGCCTGCCGAGGAGGTCAAGGTCGGCATCCAGATCCTGGAGTCCCTGGGGCTGAGGCAGCGAAGGCTTGAGATCGTCTCGTGCCCGTCCTGCGGGCGCGCCCAGGTCGATGTCTACAAGCTCGCCGACGAGGTCACGGCCGGCCTGGAGGGCATGGAAGTGCCCCTGCGGGTGGCCGTCATGGGGTGTGTGGTCAACGGTCCCGGCGAGGCCCGGGAGGCGGACCTGGGGGTCGCCTCCGGCAACGGCAAGGGGCAGATCTTCGTGAAGGGCGAGGTCGTCAAGACCGTGCCCGAGTCGAAGATCGTGGAGACCCTCATCGAGGAGGCGATGAAGATCGCCGAGCAGATGGAGCAGGACGGCGTCGAGTCGGGGGAGCCGGCCGTCACCGTGAGTTGAGCAGGCGGACCGAAGGGGGCCCGACGTGACGATTCTGGAGAACATCCGGGGACCACGCGACCTGAAGGCGCTGTCCGAGCCGGAACTCGGGGAACTGTCCGACGAGATCAGGGAGTTCCTGGTGCACGCGGTCGCCAGGACCGGCGGACATCTCGGGCCCAACCTGGGGGTGGTGGAACTCTCCATCGCGCTCCACCGGGTCTTCGAGTCGCCGGTCGACCGTATCGTGTGGGACACCGGCCATCAGAGCTATGTGCACAAGTTGTTGACGGGACGTCAGGACTTCTCCAAGCTGCGCGGCAAGGGCGGCCTGTCCGGATACCCCTCGCGCGAGGAGTCCGAGCACGACATCGTCGAGAACAGCCACGCCTCCACCGCGCTCGGCTGGGCCGACGGGCTCGCCAAGGCCCGCCAGGTGCAGGGCGAGAAGGGCCATGTCGTCGCGGTCATCGGCGACGGCGCGCTCACCGGCGGTATGGCCTGGGAGGCGCTGAACAACATCGCGGCCGCCAAGGACCGGCCGCTGATCATCGTCGTCAACGACAACGAGCGGTCGTACGCGCCGACCATCGGGGGGCTCGCCAACCACCTCGCGACCCTGCGCACCACCGACGGCTACGAGAAGGTCCTGGCCTGGGGCAAGGACGTCCTGCTGCGCACGCCGGTCGTCGGACACACCGTCTACGAGGCCCTGCACGGTGCCAAGAAGGGCTTCAAGGACGCCTTCGCACCGCAGGGCCTGTTCGAGGACCTGGGTCTGAAGTACGTCGGGCCCATCGACGGACACGACATCGGCGCCGTCGAGTCCGCGCTGCGCCGCGCGAAACGCTTCCACGGGCCCGTCCTGGTCCACTGCCTCACCGAGAAGGGCCGCGGCTACGAGCCCGCCCTCGCCCACGAGGAGGACCACTTCCACACCGTCGGTGTGATGGACCCGCTCACCTGCGAGCCGCTCGCGCCGTCCAACGGCCCTTCCTGGACCTCGGTGTTCGGCGACGAGATCGTGAGGATCGGGGAGGAGCGGGAGGACGTCGTGGCGATCACGGCGGCCATGCTGCACCCGGTGGGGCTCGGCAAGTTCGCCCAGAGGTTCCCGGACCGGGTCTGGGACGTCGGCATCGCCGAGCAGCATGCCGCTGTGTCCGCCGCGGGGCTCGCCACCGGCGGCGTCCATCCCGTCGTCGCCGTCTACGCCACCTTCCTCAACCGCGCTTTCGACCAGCTCCTGATGGACGTCGCCCTGCACCGCTGCGGGGTGACCTTCGTCCTGGACCGGGCCGGTGTCACCGGCGTCGACGGCGCTTCCCACAACGGCATGTGGGACCTGTCGATCCTCCAGGTCGTCCCCGGCCTCAGGATCGCCGCGCCGCGCGACGCCGACCAACTGCGGGCGCAGCTCAGGGAGGCCGTCGCCGTGGACGACGCGCCGACGCTGGTCCGGTTCCCGAAGGAGTCCGTGGGGCCGTCGATCCCGGCGCTGGACAGGGTCGGCGGCCTGGACGTGCTGCACCGGGGCGATCGGCCCGAGGTGCTCCTGGTGGCCGTCGGCGTGATGGCTCCCGTCTGTCTGCAGGCCGCCGAGTTGCTGGCGGCGCGGGGCATCAACTGCACGGTCGTCGACCCGCGTTGGGTCAAGCCCGTCGACCCGGCGCTGCCCGGCCTGGCCGCCGGACACCGGCTGGTGGCCGTCGTCGAGGACAACAGCCGTGCCGCCGGGGTGGGCGCCGCCGTGGCGCTGGCCCTCGGTGACGCCGATGTCGATGTCCCGGTACGGCGGTTCGGGATCCCCGAGCAGTTCCTCGCCCACGCCAAACGCGGCGAGGTGCTGGCCGACATCGGGCTCACGCCCGTCGAGGTCGCCGGACGGATCAGCGCGAGCCTGGCCGTCCAGGAGCCAGTCAAGGAGACAGCGGAATGACCACGGAGTTCGACCTCGGCGCGCTACTGGCCGAGCGCGGAGCCGAGCGCTATGAGCTGCACGGCAAGTACCTGAACCACCAGCTCCCGCGCATGCTGCACACCATCGGCTTCGACAAGGTCTACGAGCGCGCCGAGGGCGCCTACTTCTGGGACGCGGACGGCGCCGACTACCTGGACATGCTCGCCGGGTTCGGGGTGATGGGCCTGGGCCGCCATCACCCCGTCGTCCGCACGGCGCTGCACGACGTCCTCGACGCCCAGCTCGCCGACCTCACCCGCTTCGACTGCCAGCCCCTGCCCGGGCTGCTCGCCGAGAAGCTCCTCGCGCACAGCCCGCACCTGGACCGGGTGTTCTTCGGCAACAGCGGCACCGAGGCGGTCGAGACCGCCCTGAAGTTCGCCCGCCGCGCCACCGGCAGACCCCGGGTCCTGTACTGCGAGCACGCCTTCCACGGTCTGACCACCGGCTCGCTGTCCGTCAACGGTGAGGACGGCTTCCGGGACGGCTTCGCCCCGCTGTTGCCCGACACGGCCGTACCCCTCGGTGATCTCGACGCGCTGGCGCGGGAGTTGAAGAAGGGCGATGTCGCCGCCCTGATCGTCGAGCCGATCCAGGGCAAGGGAGTCCACGAGGCCCCGCCCGGCTGTCTGCGGGCCGCGCAGGAGCTGCTGCACAAGCACAAGGCTCTGCTCATCGCCGACGAGGTGCAGACCGGGCTCGGACGGACCGGGGACTTCTACGCCTACCAGCACGAGGACGGTGTCGAGCCGGACCTGGTGTGCGTGGCCAAGGCGCTGTCGGGTGGCTATGTGCCAGTCGGCGCCACGCTCGGCAAGGACTGGATCTTCAAGAAGGTCTACTCGTCCATGGACCGGGTGCTGGTGCACTCGGCGAGCTTCGGGTCCAACGCGCAGGCCATGGCCGCCGGGCTCGCCGTGCTGGCGGTCATGGAGAACGAGCAGATCGTCGCGAACGCCCGCGCCACCGGCGAGCTGCTGAAGTCACGGCTCGCCGCACTGGTCGACAAGTACGAGCTGCTCGCCGACGTACGCGGCCGGGGCTTGATGATCGGCATCGAGTTCGGCAGGCCCTCCTCGCTGAAACTGCGCAGCCGGTGGGCCATGCTCCAGGCGGCCCGCAAGGGACTGTTCGCGCAGATGGTCGTCGTACCGCTGCTGCAGCGGCACCGGATCCTCACCCAGGTCTCCGGCGACCATCTGGAGGTGATCAAGCTGATTCCGCCGCTGATCGTGGGCGAGCGGGAGGTGGACCGGTTCGTCGACGCCTTCACGGACGTGATGGACGACGCGCACACCGGGGGCGGCCTGATGTGGGACTTCGGGAAGACGCTGGTCAAGCAGGCCGTCGCCAACCGATAAGGAGTTTTGCCTCAGAGACAAGAAATTTGCCGCAGAGGCAAGGCTCCGGCTGAATGGAGAGCATGAGCTCTCCCGAGACCGGGCCGGCCGACGACCTGCCCCTGGTGGCGCCGCAGCTCCGTGCCCTGCGGCGCCGATCCGCCCTCACCCTTGAGGCCGCGGCCCGCTCCGCCGGTCTGTCGCCGGCCCACCTCTCCCGACTGGAGACCGGGCAGCGCCAGCCCTCGCTGCCGATGCTGCTCTCGCTCGCGCGTATCTACGGTACGACCGTCTCGGAGCTGCTCGGCGAGACGGTGGCCGACCGGGACGCCGTCGTACGCGCCGCCGACATGGAACCGACCGCGGCGGGCGGCTGGACGTACCGGCAGGCCGGCGCGCCCGGCCGCGGGATGCAGGCCCTGCGCCTGCACGTCCCCTTCGGCTCACAGGGCGACATCGTGCGGCTGCACCCCGGCGAGGAGTGGCTCTATGTCCTCACCGGGCGGCTCCGGCTGCGCCTCGGGGACACCACGCACCGGCTCGCGCCGGGCGACAGCGCCCACTTCGACTCGCTCACCCCGCATCGCATCGCCGCCCTGGACCAGGACGGCGTCGAGCTGCTGTTCGTCCACACCCTGCTGCAGAGCCCCACGGCCGCACTGTGCCTGGGCGCGACCCCCGGAGAGATGCCATGAGCGACATGGAGGAGAAGTTCCCGCGCGCCCTGTGGATCCGGCTGATCATCTACCTGGCGGTGGGACACGCCTTCGCCGCGTTCATCTACCTGCTGTTCGAGCTGGGGGCCAAGCAGTAGCCGCCGGGCTCAGTCGAGCAGCCGCTCCCGCAGCCGCTCGCGGATCTCGGGGGTGACCCTCAGCCCCTGCTCCAGGTAGGTGCCGACGCCGCCCCAGGTCGCCTCGATGGTGTCGAAGGCCGCCGTGAGGTACTCGGCGCGCGCGTCGAACAGGGGGCTGAGCAGCTCCATGACCTCGGGGGTGTAGGTGTTGTTGCGCTGCACCTTGTAGCGGCGGTGCTTGGCGTTGGACTCCAGGTAGTCGGCGAGGATCGCCTCGCGCTCCACCCCCAGGGCGAGCAGCGTCACCGCGATCGACAGGCCGGCCCGGTCCTTGCCGGCCGCGCAGTGCATCAGGGCCGGGACGCTGTCCTCGGCGAGGGCGTGCAGCACCTGGGAGTGCTCGGCGGTGCGCTCCTTGACGATCGTGCGGTACGACTCGATCATGCGGTTCGCGGCCTTGCCGTCGGCCAGGATCTCCCGCAGCTGCTCGATCTCGCCGTCGCGGACCATCTTCCAGAACTCGGCGCCGTCCGCGGGATCGGTCAGTGGAAGGTTCACATTCCGGACACCCGGCAGGTCGACGTCGGGGCCCTCCAGCTTCTGGTCCGCCGCGTTGCGGAAGTCGAAGACCGTGTGCAGGCCGAGGGAGCCGAGGAACGCCGCGTCCTGTTCGGTCGCGTGCGCGAGGTGGCCGCTGCGGTACAGCACTCCGTGCCGTATCCGCCGTCCGTCCGTGGTGGGCAGCCCGCCCACATCCCGGAAGTTGCGCACCGCGGCCAGCTCGGGCTCGGTCGACGGGACCTGCTGCGTCACTTGGGCTCCTCCCACCGGATCCCGCCGACTCGGCTCGCCGACGGGCACGCCTCGACGATACGACATGAATACCGACCCGCCATTGAATACGGCAAAACGGGCGAACAACGTTGAAACCCTGCTGATTCATCGCGGGTTTACGCGCCGACCTTGATGTGACGGTTATCCGACTGCGTCACATCTGGGCGTTCTGTCCGAATTGCAAGCTTCATTCCAACTCGCTCTGGAATAAAGGGGTGTGGAGCATCGTCACGTGAGCAGCGTCATATCCGTGACCGAGCGTCGCCCGTCATGTTCACGTAATTCAGGCGGTTTTCAAGGGCATTTGCCGGAACGGGGCATGTCCTAATGCACGGAAAGTGACGGGGAATTCTCACAAGGGATCAAGAGGTATGCCTTCGGGCGGAACCTTCTGCTTGTCCCTTTGCGTCTTGGTCGCTTACGTTCGCCACCAATCCGAGCGGACGCCTAATCCTGCCGCTGCTCGGAATCCGCACACACTCACCCGTACCTGGCAGGAGCGGGGGACCCACAGGCACCACCGCCTGGTCCGGTCTCCGGAACAGGCTTGGGGTCAAGTCGCGCCCAGCGCGCGGCCGGACATCTCCAGTCCGCACCCGACAGCTCACCTCGTAGGCGCCGGAGAGGAATTCGCCATGCCCGCGAAGGGTAAGCACCGCCGTCCCAAGACCCTGAGTTTCACCCGTTCGATCGCCGTCGCCGGAACCGGTGGCGCCGCGCTCGCCCTCCCGCTCCTGGGGGCCACCGGCGCTCATGCGGCACCGTCGCAGTCCGTTTCGGAAAAGGCCGTCCAGTCGGTCCAGTCGGTCCAGTCGGTCCAGTCGGCTCAGACCGCGGACAAGAAGGCGGCCGAGAAGAAGGCCACCAAGAAGAAGGCCACCGCGAAGACGTACACGGTGCGGTCGGGGGACTACCTTTCGAAGATCGCGAACGAGCAGAACGTCAGCGGTGGCTGGGAGAAGCTCTACCAGGACAACCGTGAGGCCGTCGGCAGCGACCCGTCGCTGATCCACCCCGGCCTGAAGCTGTCGATCGGCAAGAAGGCCGCGACGACGGACACCGCCGAGAAGCCGGCCGCCAAGTCCTCGTCGGACTCCGCGAACTCCTCGTCGGACTCCGCCAAGTCCTCGGAGGCTTCGCAGTCGACCGAGTCCAAGGCGACCACCACCACCACGCAGGCCGCCCAGTCCTCGGCCAGCGGCTTCAGCGCTCCTGCCCCCGGCGTCGGCGTCGGCACCGCCTACAAGGTCGCGGGCAGCATGTGGTCCAGCGGGTACCACACCGGCGTCGACTTCGTCGCCCCGGCCGGTGCCTCCCTCAAGGCCGTGGGTGCGGGCACCGTCGTCTCGGCCGGCTGGGCGGGCGCGTACGGCAACCAGGTCGTCATCCAACTCGCCGACGGCCGGTACGCGCAGTACGCCCACATGTCCTCGCTGTCCGTCTCCAGCGGTCAGGCGGTGACGGCGGGCCAGCAGGTCGGTCTCGTCGGCGCGACCGGCAACGTGACCGGCCCGCACCTGCACTTCGAGATCCGCACCACGCCGGACTACGGCTCGGACCTCGACCCGGTCGCCTACCTCAACTCCAAGGGCGTCTCCGTCGGCTGACGGACGTATCGCTGAAGAACCACCTGCCTGACACGCCACCGAAGGCCGGACCCCTGATCCCCGGGTCCGGTCTTCGGTGTTGTACGGGCCCCCGAGGGGTAAGCGCTTTCTGTTGCTGATCGCCCAAAGGAGCCCTGCCCCGTGACGACCACCCGAAGAGCCTTCGGCGCCCTGGCCGCCGGAGCCGCCCTGGCGGCCCTCGCCCCGGCGGCGGCAAGCGCGTCTCCCCGCCACCGCCGCCTCCTCGCCCGCGATGACTTCCGGCACGGTCTCGGCCGATGGGCCGTGGAGCTGGAGAAGGGCGGCAGTGTCACCGCCGCCCACGGCACCCTGGAAGTGGATGTGCCCGCGGGGGCGACGATCTGGTTCCGGGAGCGGCTCGAAGGGCCGTACGTCCTGGAGTACACGGCCACGCCGGTCTCCGAGGGCGGGGTCAACGACCGTGTCTCCGACCTCAACAACTTCTGGAACGCCGTCGACGTCCGGTCCCCCGTCGACCTCTTCGCCACGCCGAGGGGCGGGGCGCTGGCCGAGTACGACTACCTCAAGACGTACTACTCCGGCTACGGCGCCAACTACAACACCACGACGCGGCTGCGTCGGTACGTCGGCGAGCCGGGGGTGCGTCCGCTGCTCTACGACTACACCGAGCCGCTGCTGGTGCCGAACGAGCCGAACCGGGTCCGGATCGTCTCCGCCGGCCCGACCGTGCAGTGGTGGAACAACGGACGGCTCGTCTTCGACCACACCGACCCGGAGCCGTACACGGGCGGGCACTTCGCCTTCCGTACGACCTGGAGCCACTTCCGGATCAGCGGCTTCCGGGTGTGGAGGTTGTCGCCTCAACAGCCCTGATACGACGTCTATTCCGGAGTTGGCCAAGGCTTTAGGAGTGGCTTATCTCACCGCCCGTCAACCCCTGCCTACGGTCGCGTAGGTCACATTCGAAGGTGAATCATGAGCCGATGTGGCAGACGATTCGAAGAGTGACAACAGAGCAGTGATCGGGTCGTACGTGGCGGTGGGGGACAGCTTCACCGAGGGCGTCGGCGACCCCGGCCCGGACGGGGCGTTCGTCGGCTGGGCCGACCGGTTCGCGGTGCTGCTCGCGGACCGTCGGCCCGAGGGCGACTTCAGTTATACGAACCTGGCCGTACGCGGCAAGCTGCTGGACCAGATCGTGGCGGACCAGCTCCCGAGGGCCCTTGAACTCGCCCCGGACCTGGTCTCGTTCTGCGCGGGCGGCAACGACATCATCCGGCCCGGCACCGACCCCGACGAGGTCGCCGAGCGGTTCGAGCGGGCCATCGCCCGGCTCACCGAGGCCGTCGGCACCGTCATGGTGACGACCGGCTTCGACACCCGTGGCGTGCCGGTCCTCAAGCATCTGCGCGGCAAGATCGCCACTTACAACCTCCATGTGCGGTCCATCGCCGACCGGTACGGCTGCCCGGTGCTCGACCTGTGGTCCCTCAAGACCGTGCAGGACCGGCGCGCCTGGGACGACGACCGGCTGCATCTCTCGCCCGAAGGGCACACGCGCGTGGCGCTGCGCGCGGGCCAGGTCCTCGGCCTGGAGGTGCCGGCCGACCCGGACCAGCCCTGGCCACCGCTGCCGCCGCGCGGGACCTTGGAGGTCCGGCGGGACGATGTGCACTGGGCGCGCGAGTACCTGGTGCCGTGGATCGGACGGCGGCTGCGCGGGGAGTCGTCGGGCGACCATGTGACCGCCAAGGGCAGCCTGTCGCCGGACGACATCAAGCTGCGGATCGAGTCGGCGGTGTGAGGTGCGTGGGGGCGCGTGGGGTGGGCTTGCTCAGAGGGTGGTCCGTCGGGGGGTGGTCCGTCGCGGGGGCGCGGAGACGCGGAATGAGTCCGTGGTCCGTGGTCCGAGGTGCGCGTGGCTCGGCTCGCTCAGTGAAGGAGTGGCCTGTCGCCGGTGGCGCGGAGATGTGGATCGAGTCGGCGGTGTGAGGTGCGTGGGGGCGCGTGGGGCGGGCTCGCTCAGAGGGTGGTCCGTCGCGGGGTGGCGCGGAGATGCGGAGCGAGTCGGCCGTCTGAGGTTGTCCGGCGCCGCGTAGGGCGGGCTCGACCAGTGAGGTGACGGCGGGGGAGTGGTGCACGCGTGCGTGCGGGCGCCGGTGCTGGGATGGGCGTGAACCGTCCCGACGCCCGGAAGGTCGGCACCGTATGTCCGCACCGCTGCCCCGCACCACCGCCACCCTCGCTGTCGCCCTCCTCGCCCTCGGCCTGCCGCTCCTCGCCGCCGCCCCCGCGACCGCGCTGACCGCCCCCGCCGCCCCGGCCGTGCGCAGCGCGCCGCAAGCGTCGACCGTCACCGTGACCGGTGTCGGCTCCGCGACCGCCGCCCCCGACCTGGCGCTCGTCAGCGTCGGCGTCGAGGCGGTCGGCAAGACCGCGCAGGCCGCGCAGGACGCCCAGAGCAAGGCCGCGAACGCCTTGCTGGCCGCGGTGCGCAAGCGTGGCGTGGCCGAGCACGACGTCCGTACCGAAGGGCTGTCCCTCACGCCCGTGTACAAGTACCAGGACGGCAACTCCACGCTGACCGGGTATCAGGCCGCGCAGAACTTCTCGCTCAAGGTCCGCACGGTCGCGCGCACGGGCGAGATCCTCCAGTCCGTCACGGACGCCACGGGCGACGCGGGCCGGATCCACGGGGTCGTCTTCGATGTCGCCGACCGCACGCAACTGCGGGCACGCGCGCGTGAGGCCGCCCACAAGGACGCGCACGCCAAGGCCCTCCAGTACGCCCGGCTGAGCGGACGGAACCTGGGCAGACTGGTCTCGCTCACCGAGGGTGCGTCGGGCGGGCCGTCCCCGGTCCCGGCTCCCGCGGACGTGGCCGGTGGCGGGGCGGGCGTGCCGATCGCGCCCGGTGAGATCCAGGACGACGTAAGGGTCACGGCGGTGTACGAGCTGGACTGACGGTCACCGCACCGACGCGGTCAACGCCTCCCGCTCCACACCGAGTTCGCGGGCCAGCGCCTCGTCGGCCCACTCCTGCGCACGCGCGCGTGAGAGTGCGCCCGGGTAGGACGTCAGCTGGACGGCGAGCCCGTCGAGCAGGGCCGTCAGGCGCAGGGCCGCGCCCGCGGGGTCGGGGCAGCGGAACTCGCCGGCGGCCACCCCTTCGGCGATGACCTCGGCGATGGCCGCCTTCCACTGCGTGTCGAGGGCCTGTGTGACCTCGCGCAGCGCGGGTTCGCGCAGCGCCGCCGCCCAGCCCTCGATCCACAGCCGCCAGCCCTTGGCCTGGCCGGTGGGCGCGTACCAGCGCACGGCCGTGCGCAGTCGGCGCAGCGCGGTCGTACGGCGGCCGAGCAGCTTGCGCAGATGGGCGAGGTCGTCCTCGGCGGCGTATGCGAAGGCGGCCGCGACCAGCTTTTCCTTGGTGGAGAAGTGGTACAGCACCAGGGCGTTGCTCACGCCGAGCGCCGAGGCCACATCGGCGATCCTGACCGCCGCCACGCCCCGCGCCTCGATCTGCTCGATGGCGGCCCGCAGCAACTCCTCACGCCGCTCGGCCACACTCAACCGCACCCTCGCCACGCGGCTCACCCTACCGTCGGGGCGCGGGGGTGCCCTGTGGGCACGGGCGCAGCCGTGGCGGCGGGGGACCCCCCAACGCTCGGGCCGGGTCTCCCCCGTTCGCGCCGGGACGTGCTACCCGGTGGTGGCCGGGCGGTTCAAGCGCCGTCCTCGGGCCAGGCCTCCCCACCGGCAGGGCGCGCTGCCCGGTGGTGGCCGGGCGGTTCAAGCGCCGTCCTCAGGCCAGGCCTCCCCACCGGCAGGGCGCGCTGCCCGGTGGTGGCCGGGCGCCCAACCCCGGCCCTCGGGCCAGCCCTTCCCCGGTTCCCGCCGACCCGCGGGGCACCTCACCGCTCGCGGCTGCGCGGCTCAACTCCAGTCCTCGGGCCACGCCTTCCCCGGCTCCCGCCGATCGGCCGGACGCGCACAGCGGGTGGCGGGGCGGCGGCAGCCCCGATCCTCGGTCAGGCCTCCCATGGTCACCCGACCTGCGCGCACGCGCTCACCGGTATCGGCCGTACCGTTCCGCGATCACCGGCAGCCGGTCCGCGGCGATGGCGTGGGCTGCCGCGCGTGGGGTCGTTCCGTCGGCTTCCGCGCGGGTCAGCATGCGGTCGGTCAGGGCGCGCATCGAACGGCGGGTGTGGGTGAAGGCCTCGGTCGCGTCGGGGCCGATGTCGCCGAAGAGCGTCCACCACCACCAGGCGTTCGTCCCGGAGTTGACCACGACGTCGGGCAGCACGGTGATGCCGCGCCCGGCCAGCAGGGCCTCGGCCTCGGGCAGCACCGGCATGTTGGCCGCCTCGACGATCCAGCGGGCGGTGATCCGCTCCTGGTTCACGGTGTCGACGGCGTAGGACACGGCCGCCGGCACCAGCACCTCCGCGTCCGCCGACAGCCAGGCGTCCGCCGGCAGTTCACGGTCCCCGGGGCGCAGCGCGGCGCGGTCCACGGTGCCGTACGGGTCCCGCGCGGCGAGCAGGCTCTCGATGTCCAGGCCCGCCGGGTTGGCGACGGTGCCCTTGAGGTCGGCCACGGCCACCACCGTCAGTCCCGCGCGCGTGAGGAACCGTGCCGTGGCCCCGCCCATGGTGCCGAGCCCCTGCACGGCCACACGCGTGCCCGCGTACGGCACCCCGGCCCGGTCCAGGGCCGTGAGCACGGACTCCGCCACCCCGCAGCCGCCGACCAGCTCGTCGAGCCCGATGCCGTCCACCTCCACGGCGAAGGCGTCGGCCAGCCGCCGACGGGCGGCGGCCTCGTCGTCGAGCAGCGGATACACGGCCTGGATCGACGACACCAGGCCCGCCTCGGCGGCCGCCCGGTCCACCAGGTCCTGGCTGAGCCCGAGGTCCTCACCGGTGGTCCAGAAGCCCTCGATGTACGGCCGTACGGCCCGCAGATAGCGCACGAGCAGGTCGTACGCCGCCGGGTCCCGCGGATCGCAGTCGATGCCGCCCTTGGCGCCGCCGAGGGGGATGTAGCGGCCGTCCCCGTCGTAGTGCAGCGCTTCCTTCATGGACATGCCGCGAGCGAGCCCCGTCACCTCGTCGAGGGTGCACCCCTCGCGCATCCGCAGGCCGCCGCTGCACACCCCGCGCACCAGCCTGTCGATCACGAGAAAGCCCTGGCGGCCGGTGATGTCATCGGTCCAGGTCAGTGAGAGCAGCGGGGTGGTCATGGAGGCTCCTTACTGAATCACCAGTCAGTATCTTGAGTACGCATCGAGGCTGTCAACGTGCTGAACGGATCTTCAGCAAGAAACGGGCGGCCCGCGTTGTCGGAGGTGCCGACCATAATGGGATGCCTCGACGACTCCACATGGAGGTACCGTGACCGGTTTCCGTTCCCTGAGCTCCGGGCTCCGCGCGCTGGAGCCGGCGGCCTTCGGCGCGGAGCCGACCGGCGAGCGCCTGGCACGCATCCGTAGATCGCCCCACTTCAAGGACGGCGTGTTCCAGAACCCCGGAGGAGTCGCCCGGACCCGGCCCTCCGGCTCGATGCTGGAGTTCGCGAAGGTGTTCTTCGCCAAGGACGAGCGGCCGCGCAGGTCCCCGCGGGGCACCGTCCCCGTGCACGCCACCACGCTCGCCGACCTCGCGCGCCCGCCGGCCACCGGACTGCGGATCACCTGGATGGGGCACTCCAGTGTGCTCGCGGAGATCGACGGGCACCGGGTGCTCTTCGACCCCGTGTGGGGCGAGCGCTGCTCCCCGTTCTCCTTCGCCGGGCCCAAGCGACTGCATCCGGTCCCGCTGCCGCTGGCCGCGCTCGGCCCGGTGGACGTCGTCGTGATCTCGCACGACCACTACGACCACCTGGACCTGCCCTCGATCAAGGCGCTGGCAGGCACGGACACCGTGTTCGCGGTGCCGCTCGGGGTCGGCGCCCACCTGGAGCGCTGGGGCGTCTCCGCCGACCGGCTGCGCGAGCTGGACTGGCACGAGTCGACCAAGATCGGCGGGCTCACCCTGACCGCCACCCCGGCCCGGCACTTCTGCGGCCGCGGCCTGCGCAACACCCAGCACACGCTGTGGGCCTCCTGGTCCGTCGCCGGATCCGAGCACCGGATCTACCACAGCGGTGACACCGGATACTTCGAGGGCTTCAAGGACATCGGCGCCGAGCACGGCCCGTTCGACGTCACGATGATCCAGCTCGGCGCGTACAGCGACTTCTGGCCGGACATCCACATGACGCCCGAGGAGGCCATGCGCGCCCACCTCGACCTGCAGGGCGGACAGCCGCACGGCGTGCTGCTGCCGATCCACTGGGCCACCTTCAACCTCGCCACCCACGCGTGGGCGGAGCCGGGGGAGTGGACCCGGGACGCGGCCGACGAGGCCGGCCAGGCGGCCGTCTTTCCCCGGCCCGGCGAGCCCTTCGAGCCCGCCGGACTACTGCCCGTGCAGCCCTGGTGGCGAGCCGCCTCCGCGCCCATCCCCCATCCCTGGCGCCGCCCGGAGCCGGTGGCGGCACCCGAGGAGAGCCCCAGGAGCGACCTGGATCTGGCGGGCGACCGCTGAAGTGGGGCACAGCGGCCCCGACACGGCGGGTGACAGTCGGGCCAGAGCCCCCGAGAGTGTGAAAACGGCGTCGGCGGGTTGACCGCAGTCGGAGAAAAGACGAACGGCGAGGGCCGGGGAGCGAGGAGCGCCCGGCCCTCGCCGTTCATCTGGGACCGCTTCCGACCAGGTGTGATCGATGCTTTGTCGTTCGGGAGCGGAGTCTGCTGTCGGCTGTCGATCTCCCGTACGAGGCCTCATACCAGAGCCGGACGTTCCGCGTGCGAGTTTGTCAACTGCCCACCGCACCTGATGCGTTGCCGACTACTGTCAGTGTCCGTCGGGCGACGCAGGGCCGATTTTTCCGGCTCTCTCGACCGACACCGCGATGGCGCACGCCCGACGCGCAGACCGAGCCGGGCGTCGTGTGGATCAAGCCGCCCCCCGCCCGCGCTTCGGCCCGGCGGCACGCCCGACGGACAGTACGAGGACACCGATGTCTCACCTCCGCGCACCGGCCGCACGCGCAGACCGCCGTGAGGGCGGGCGGCACGGTCGACCGGTCGCCCGCCCCACCCCCGCGCTGCCCGAGACGCACATACGGCCGCAGCTCCTGCGGCTCGCCGTGCTGCCCCCCGTCGCGGTCGCCCTCGCCGCCTGCGCCGCCGTGCTGTTCACCGTCCGCACCACCGGCGCCCGGCCCGGCCTCACCCTGTGGGGCATGCTCGCCGGCGCGGTCGCGGTCGCCCTCACGGGCATCGTGATCGCCGCCGTAGTCGCCGACCGCACCGCCCGGTCCGTGAGCGAGCGCATCGGCGCCCTGCGCCGCAGCAGCGCCCGAGGCGAGGCCGAACTGCGGTCCCTCGTCGAAGCACTGCGCCGGGGCGAGGGCCCGCCCCGGCGCAAACCGCGCAGCGGCCCGCCCGAGGACGCCGACGACTTCGAACTGCTCGCCGCTGACCTGGCCCGCGCCCACGACGGGGCCGTCACCGCCGTCGTCCAGGCCGCCCAGCTGTCCAGCCAGACCGGCAGCGAACAGAAGCTGGAGGTCTTCGTCAACCTCGCGCGCCGCCTGCAGTCACTGGTGCACCGCGAGATCTCGATCCTCGACGAGCTGGAGAACGAGATCGAGGACCCCGACCTGCTCAAGGGCCTCTTCCACGTCGACCATCTCGCCACCCGCATCCGCCGCCACGCGGAGAACCTCGCCGTCCTCGGCGGCGCCGTCTCGCGCCGCCAGTGGAGCAACCCGGTCTCCATGACCGAGGTGCTGCGCTCGGCCATCGCCGAGGTCGAGCAGTACTCGCGGGTCAAGCTCGTCCCGCCCATCGACGGCACCCTGCGCGGACACGCCGTCGCCGACGTCATCCACCTGCTCGCCGAACTCGTCGAGAACGCCACCGTGTTCTCCGCCCCGCACACCCAGGTCCTGCTGCGGGCCAACCTCGTCACCTCCGGGCTCGCCGTCGAGGTCGAGGACCGCGGGCTCGGCATGCCCGTCGGTGAACAGGAGCGGATGAACGCCCTGCTCGCCGACCCCGACCAGGTCAATGTCGCCAGCCTGCTCGCGGACGGCCGTATCGGCCTGTTCGTGGTCTCCCAGCTCGCCCGACGGCACGGCATCAACGTCCGCCTGCAGACCAACATCTACGGCGGGGTGCAGGCCGTCCTCGTCGTACCGCAGGGACTGCTGGGCACGGGGCCGGGCGGCGGCGGGACGGCCGTAACGCAGCAGGCGGCGCAGCCGCAGTCGGCCGCGCGGCCGCCCGCGCAGGCGGCACCGCAGCGGCCGACGCAGAACGGCAGTGGGCCGGTGCGCCTGCCCGTGCGCGGTGCCCACGAGGAGCGGCGCACCATCGCCGAGGCCGTGCCCGGCATCCGGCCCGAGGACCGGGCGACCGTCGCGGAACACACCGTCGCGCCGCCCACCCCGCGCGCCGGAACCGTCCGCGGCACCATGGGCAAGCCCCAACTGCCCCGGCGCCGCGCCCAGGAACACATCGCACCCCAACTGCGCGACGGCCCCGCCCCGCGCCAGGAACCCGAGCACCTCGCCGGACACGACCCCGGACTCATGGCCGCCTTCCAACGGGGGATCGGCCTCGCCGAGGCCCAGCAGCACCTGGAGTCGGAGGACCTGGACCGCCTGGGCTCCGATGCCCTGACCGCGGACCTCATGGAGGCGGACGTGACCACGGTGCGCATAGTCGAGGCGCGCCCCGCGCACCTGTCCCGCCCCGAGCACACCAACCGGCACGACGGGAGCGCATCAGCCGGATGACCACGCATGCACCCACCCCCACGCCCAGCGCTCCCGCAGACCTTCGTACCTCAAGGAGTCGATCCACCATGGCGAGCGAAGCGCCGACCGGCCATGCATCCGATCTCGACTGGCTGATGAGCGGCCTCGTGCAGCGCGTACCGCACACGAGCAGTGCCGTGCTCCTCTCCTGCGACGGGCTCGTGAAGTCGGTCCACGGCCTCGACCCGGACAGCGCCGACCACATGGCGGCTCTGGCCTCCGGCCTGTACTCCCTCGGCCGCAGCGCCGGGGTCCGCTTCGGAGACGGCGGAGACGTCCGCCAGGTCGTCGTCGAACTCGACTCGACCCTGCTGTTCGTGACCACCGCGGGATCCGGCACCTGCCTCGCCGTGCTGGCGGGACGCGAGGCCGACGCCGCCGTGCTCGGCTACGAGATGGCGATGCTGGTCAAGAGCGTCCGCCCCTACCTGGTGACCGCGCCCCGGCAGCACGCCGTCGAACCGTCGGCGTCGAGGCCTTGAGCGTGGCGGCGGCCGGCGACGGGCCCTGGCTCGACGACGCGGCCGGACGGCTGGTGCGCCCCTTCACGGTCAGCAACGGCCGGACCCGGCCCACCGTCGCCCTCGACCTGATCTCCCAGGTGATGGCCACCGGGGCGACCCCCCTCGGCTATCTGGGCCCCGAACACACGGAGGCGCTCGACCTGTGCCGCGCCCCCGTCTCGGTCGCCGAGGTCTCAGCCCACCTGAAGCTGCCGGCTGCGGTGACCAAGGTGCTGCTGTCGGACCTCGTCGACTGCGGGGCGCTCACCACCAAGCCCCCCGAGTTCCACCACAACCCCACTGACCGGGCCCTTCTGGAGGCAGTGCTCGATGGACTACGACGACAGCTCTGACTACGACGGCGGCGCCGACCCGTTCCCCACCGCACTGAAGATCCTGGTGGCGGGCGGGTTCGGGGTCGGCAAGACGACCTTCGTCGGCGCCGTCAGCGAGATCGCACCGCTCAGCACCGAGGAGCTGCTCACCACGGTCAGCGCGGCGACCGACAACCTCGACGGCGTCGAGAACAAGGTCGAGACCACGGTCGCCATGGACTTCGGCCGGATCACCCTCGACCCCCAACATGTGCTCTACCTGTTCGGCACGCCCGGTCAGGAGCGCTTCTGGTTCATGTGGGACGAGCTCTGCGAGGGCGCGCTCGGCGCGGTCATCCTCGCCGACACCCGGCGCCTGGAGGACTGCTTCGCCGCCGTCGACTTCTTCGAACAGCGAGGCCTCGGCTTCATCCTCGCGATCAACGAGTTCGACGGCTCCTACCGCTACGACCCCGAGGAGGTCCGCGCCGCCATCGACCTCGACCCCGGGATCCCCGTCGTGCGCTGCGACGCCCGGATCTCCAGCTCGGGCGTCCAGACCCTGCTGACCCTGGTCAAGCACCTCATCGCGCACACCCCGGCCCCCGCGACCGGGTACGGCGCCCACATGTGATCCCCGCACACCTCACGGAGCCTGCCTATGCCATACGCCCACACCGACGGAGCGCGCCGATGAGCTACGACCCGCCCCGCCCGGCCGGTCGACTGCTGCTCACGCCCGAGGACAAGGAGGCACCCGCCCGAGCGGACCGGCTGCGCCGACTCGGTCTCGGGGAGCGGACGGAACCCGTACTCGACGCCTACGCCGACGGTCTCGCCGAGGTGACCGGAGCGCCGTACGCCATGGTCAACTTCATCGACGAGAACCGGCAGTTCTTCGCGGGCCTGCACCTTCCGGCGGCCGGGCTTTTCGTGAAGGGCGACGGCACCAGTCCGGAAGTCGGCCGCACGCTGCCGCGTGACCACGGGTTCTGCCCCCATGTGGTGGTCCGGCGCAAGGCGCTCGTCCTGGAGGACGTCTGCGACTATCCGCGGTTCGCGGGCAATCCGGTCGTCGACGAGTTCGGCATCCGCTCCTATCTGGGCGCACCGCTGATCGACGGCACGGGGATGGTGCTCGGCACCGTGTGTGTCGTCGACGTACAGCCCCGGCCGTGGGGGAGGCCGGGGCTGGAGACCATCAAGGCGTCGGCCGCGGATCTCGTCGCCCGGCTGGAGCGGCGGGCGGCGGACGGGCTGCCGTTGCCCTGACGGCAGAACTAGAAACCCCGCCAGATGTTGTCGAACGCCGCGTTCTCGATCGAGCGCCGCTGCCGTACCGCCTCCAGCTCCATCACCGCGTCGCCGACGGCGGCCAGCACGGCCGTGACGGTGTCGTCGTCGGTGAGGTTCTCGGAGGTCCCGGCCGGCTGCTCCTCGATGCCCGCGGCCGCGGCGAGCGCGGTCAGGACGGGCTCGCCGGACGCCCGGCGTTCTTCGGCGCGGCCGCGGGCCGGCGACTCGACCGGCACCGTCCGTCCGGACCGCAAGGGGAAACGGGGGCCGCGTCGGCGGGTGGTCAGCCCGATTTTCTCCAGATCGTCGACGTAGGCCGAGGAGAGCTCGCGGCCCCGGCGCCACAGCCAGTCCTCGATCGTCTCGAAGGGCTCCTGCCGGACGAGACAGGCCGCGGCCTCGTCCAGCAGCCGGTCGCCCGTCGCCGACTTCGCGCCCGGTACGAGCCGGTCGTCCTCCAGCGTGAGCGCCCCAGCCTCCACGAGGTCCAGCACCTCGGCTGCGGCGAGCGCGAGCGAGAGGTCGCCCTGCTCCACGGAGTGGCCGGGCGCCACGTCCAGGGCGACGATCGCGAGGTCCCGTGCGGTGTTCATGAGCGCCTCCAGGTCGGTCGGCCGGGGCGGTGTCCCCCCGTTGATTGTTGCTGGTGTGGCGGGCGCGCGTGCCGTGTGAAGGAGATCTGCGACGCCGCTTAAGAAATCCTCGATGGACCGGGAGTGGTTTCGTACGGCAGATTGCTGAGCGATTCCACCCCTCTCCCCGGATTCGGGCGCCTTCGGCGTGCCCGGGCCCGGGGTCGCACCCACAGGAGCCGTACGCGTGAAGGCGCTGGTCAAGGAGAAGGCGGAGCCCGGGCTCTGGCTCGCGGACGTCCCCGAGCCCGCCGTCGGACCCGGCGACGTGCTCATCAAGGTGCTGCGCACCGGCATCTGCGGCACCGATCTGCACATCCGGTCCTGGGACGGCTGGGCGCAGCAGGCGATCCGCACCCCGCTCGTGCTCGGCCACGAGTTCGTCGGCGAGGTCGTGGACACCGGCCGGGACGTCACCGACATCAAGCCCGGCGACCGGGTCAGCGGCGAGGGCCATCTGGTGTGCGGCAAGTGCCGCAACTGCCTGGCCGGACGCCGGCATCTGTGCCGGGCCACGGTCGGGCTCGGGGTCGGCCGCGACGGCGCGTTCGCCGAGTACGTCGCCCTGCCCGCCGCCAATGTCTGGGTGCACCGGGTTCCCGTCGACCTCGACGTCGCCGCGATCTTCGACCCGTTCGGCAACGCCGTGCACACCGCGCTGTCCTTCCCGCTGGTCGGCGAGGACGTCCTGATCACCGGCGCGGGTCCGATCGGTCTGATGGCCGCCGCGGTCGCCCGGCACGCGGGAGCCCGCAACGTCGTGATCACCGACGTCAGCGAGGAGCGCCTCGATCTCGCCCGCAAGATCGGCGTGAGCCTGGCGCTGAATGTGTCGGAGACCCGGATCGCCGACGGACAGCGGGAGCTGGGGCTGCGCGAGGGCTTCGACATCGGTCTGGAGATGTCCGGCCGACCCGAGGCCATGCGCGACATGATCGCCAATATGACGCACGGCGGCCGGATCGCCATGCTCGGCCTGCCCGCCCAGGACTTCGCGGTCGACTGGGCCCGCATCGTCACCTCGATGATCACCATCAAGGGCATCTACGGCCGCGAGATGTTCGAGACCTGGTACGCGATGTCGGTCCTCCTGGAGGGCGGCCTCGACCTCACCCCCGTGATCACCGGCCGGTACGGCTACCGCGACTTCGAGGCCGCCTTCGCCGACGCGGCGAGCGGCCGCGGCGGCAAGGTCATCCTCGACTGGAACGCGTAACTCTTAGGAGCTTCTTCGATGTTCGACTCCGTGCGCGACGACCTGCGCGCCACCCTCGACGAGATCCGTGCCGCCGGGCTGCACAAGCCCGAGCGGGTCATCGGCACCCCGCAGTCCGCGACCGTCGAGGTCACCGCCGGCGGCCGTCCCGGTGAGGTCCTGAACTTCTGCGCCAACAACTACCTCGGTCTCGCCGACCACCCCGAGGTGATCGCCGCCGCCCACGAGGCGCTGGACCGCTGGGGCTACGGGATGGCCTCCGTGCGCTTCATCTGCGGTACGCAGGAGGTGCACAAGGAGCTGGAGGCACGGCTTTCCGCCTTCCTCGGCCAGGAGGACACGATCCTGTACTCCTCCTGCTTCGACGCCAACGGCGGTGTCTTCGAGACCCTGCTCGGCCCGGAGGACGCGGTGATCTCCGACGCCCTCAACCACGCCTCGATCATCGACGGCATCCGGCTGTCCAAGGCCCGCCGCTTCCGCTACGCCAACCGCGACATGGCCGACCTGGAACGGCAGTTGAAGGAGGCCTCCGGCGCGGGCAGGAAGCTCATCGTCACCGACGGCGTCTTCTCCATGGACGGCTATGTGGCGCCCCTCGCCGAGATCTGCGACCTCGCCGACCGCTACGACGCCATGGTCATGGTCGACGACTCCCACGCGGTCGGTTTCGTCGGCCCCGGCGGCCGCGGCACCCCCGAGCTGCACGGCGTGATGGACCGCGTCGACATCATCACCGGCACCCTCGGCAAGGCGCTCGGCGGAGCCTCCGGCGGCTATGCCGCGGCCCGCGCGGAGATCGTCGCCCTGCTCCGGCAGCGGTCCCGTCCGTACCTCTTCTCCAACACCCTCGCCCCGGTGATCGCCGCGGCCTCCCTGAAGGTGCTCGACCTGCTGGAGTCCGCGGACGGCCTGCGGGTGCGGCTCGCCGAGAACACCGCCCTGTTCCGCCGCCGCATGACCGAGGAGGGCTTCGACGTCCTCCCCGGCGACCACGCCATCGCGCCCGTCATGATCGGAGACGCCTCACAGGCGGGCCGGATGGCGGAGCTGCTGCTGGAGCGCGGCGTGTACGTGATCGGCTTCTCCTACCCGGTGGTCCCGCAGGGCCAGGCCCGTATCCGGGTCCAGCTGTCCGCCGCGCACTCCACCGAGGACGTGAACCGGGCCGTGGACGCGTTCGTCGCCGCACGGGCGGAGCTGGCCGGCTGACCTGAGAGAATCGATCCGTGATCGAAGCGCGGCGGCTCCACATCCTCCGTGCGGTGGCCGACCATCGCACGGTGACGGCGGCTGCCGCCGCGCTGTACCTCACGCCCTCGGCCGTGTCGCAGCAGCTCACCGCGCTGGAACAGGAGACCGGCCACCGCCTGGTCGAGCGGAGCGCCAAGGGTGTACGGCTCACCCCGGCCGGTGAGATCCTGCTCAGCCACACCAACACGGTCCTCGCCCAGCTGGAGCGCGCCGAGGCGGAGCTGGCCGCCTATGGCTCCGGCGCGGCCGGCACGGTCACCGTCGCCGCCTTCGCGACCGGTATCGCCCAGGTCGTCGCCCCGGCCGTGGCCCGCCTCGCCGAGACGGCGCCCGGCATCAGGCTCCGCGTCCAGGACGCCGAGGGCGACGCCAGCCTGCCGATGGTGCTGGACCGGCAGGTCGACATCGCGGTCGCCGTCGAGTACCGCGGGGCCCCGCCCGCCGACGACCCCCGGCTGAGCCATGTCCCGCTGTACGCCGAGCCCTTCGACGCGGTGGTGCCGATGTCCCATCGGCTGGCCGATACGGCCGAGGTGCCCCTGGGGGAACTGGCCAAGGACCCCTGGATCGGGCCGTACCCCGGCAACCCCTGTCACGACGTGGTCGTCCTCGCCTGTGAGAGCGCCGGGTTCCAGCCACGCCTCGAACACTCCTCGGACGACTTCCGCGCGGTCGTGGCGCTGGCCTCGGCGGACGCGGGCGTCGCCCTGGTCCCGCGTTCGGCGCTGCGCGGCATGGACCTCACCGGCGTGGTGGTCCGCCCGGTCGACGGGGTCGCGCCCACCCGCCGGGTCTTCGCGGCCGTACGCCGAGGCGCCGAGGAGCACCCGCTGATCCGCCCGGTGCTGGACGCCCTGCGGGCGGCGGCCGAAGGGTAGGGAACCGGCCACCGGGGAGGACCGGGCCTCCGGATTCGTACGGCGATCCGTGTCGCCGCCGCATCCCGGGCTGCGCGGCGAACTGGTCGAGGGGCGGCTCGCCCCGGGGGCCGATATCGCCAGCCGTTCGCGGTGTGGGTGGCGCTCGACGGCGGCCGGGTCGTCGGCACCGTCGGTCTGGCCTTCCCCGACAAGCCCAACAGCCGCCACCGCGCCGAGCTGGTCAAGCTGAGGCCGCGCCCGCGGGCGCGGCCTCGGCCGTACGCTCCTGACCACCGCCGAGGAGGCGGCCGCCGCCGCGGGCATCACCCTCCTCCACCTGGACACCGAGACCGACAGTCCCGCCGAGCACCTCTACCGCTCGGCCGGCTGGACCCGGGCCGGGGTGATCCCCGACTACGCCGCCGACCCCGGCGGGGTGCTGCGCGGGACGACCCTCTACTACAAGCACGTGGGCGCCTGACTGTCAGAGGGAGCGGCTACGGTGCCTGCCATGCAGGATGCCGAAGACGTACGCCGTATCGCCCTGTCCCTGCCGGACACGACGGAGAAGATCGCCTGGAGCATGCCCACGTTCCGGGTGGCGGGGAAGATGTTCGCGACTTTGCCCGAGGACGAGACCTCCATCGCCGTGCGCTGCCCCAAGGAGGAGCGCGACGAACTGGTGCTGGCCGAGCCGGGGAAGTTCTGGATCGCCGACCACGAGGCGCAGTTCGCCTGGGTGCGGGTCCGGCTCGCGGCACTGGAGGACGAGGGCGAGCTGCGGGACATCCTCGCCGACTCCTGGCGGCAGGCGGCGCCCACCCGACTGCTCGACGCCCACCCGGAGTTGGGGCTGCCGACCGCGGAGTGAAATCCCCTCGGGCGTTGTCAGTGCCGCGTGGCATGATCCGGAGGCGAGCGTGGGAGCCGGGGCGGAGGGGGCCTCGGCTCCCGCGGGAACCCAGGTGAACCGAGGGTTCGCGGGGCCGTCCGGGGAGGGGGAGCGCGGGAATGGCAAGGGGGCTGTCGAAGCCGTCGTCCGAGGCCGACGCTGCCCCTGGTGGCGACCGAGGTGGTCCAGGACCACGGTCCCGGCGCCTACGGCCTGATCAACTCCGCCCTGGGCGCGGGGACGGTGGTCGGCGGCCTCCTCGCCCTGCGCCTGCGCCCCCGCCGCATGCTTCCGCGCCGGGGCGATCAGCCTCTTCGCCTTCGTCGGCTTCCCGGCGACCGTGGGACTGGGCCTCGACGTCCCGGCGATGGCGGCGGGCGCGGCCGTGGCCGGTGCGGGCATGTCCTTCTGGAGCGTGATGTGGGCGACCACCGTCCAGACCCAGGTCCCACCCGACGTCCTCAACCGCATCCACGCCTACGACGTGGCCGGCTCCCTCGCGATGATGCCGGTGGGGCAGGCGCTCGCGGGCCCGTCCGCGTCGGCCCTGGGCACCGCGAACGTGCTCATGATCGCGGGCGTGATGAGCCTGGCCGTCGCCGCCATCCTGCTGGCGGTACGGCCGATCCGGGACCTGGAGCGGGCTGATGAGCCGACCGCCGGATCGGTACCCGCGGGGGAGCCGCAGCGGGCCCGCGCCGAATAACCGGTGCGCGACCACGGACCCGAGTGCGGTATTGTTTCCCTGTCCGTTCGGCCCGGGGAAAGCCCAGGTCAGGCGGGCATCGGGACGTGGCGCAGCTTGGTAGCGCACTTGACTGGGGGTCAAGGGGTCGCAGGTTCAAATCCTGTCGTCCCGACCAGCTTCATGGCAGGTCGGAGGCCGTCTTCTCAGGGATGAGAGGACGGCCTTTGTCGTGTCCGGACGGTCAGAGCCGCACCGTCAGCTCGATCGCCACCTTGTCGCCCGCCACCAGGCCCTGCGGTTTGCGTACCGATGCCTTCAGCGGGAGCAGGTAGCGGCCGTCCTTGGGGAACAGTGACGTCGTGAAGGCGACCGCGCCGATGCGGGCGTCCACCGGGATCACGCCCCAGCCGTAGGTGGCCATCGACGCCACCTCGCGGATGTCGGCGGACTCCTCGTCCGGTACGGGGACGAAGTAGTACGGCGACGGGCCGCGCCATTCGATCACCTGGCCGGTGAAGGCGAGTTCCAAGAGGTCAGCCTCAATTCGGTGAGCCAGATAGACGGCCGGGCCGGCCGACAAGGTGTGTCGGCCGGCCCGGATGTGTCGGGGTCGGGTCGCTCAGACCAGGTCGAAGCGGTCCAGGTCCATGACCTTGGTCCACGCCGCGGCGAAGTCCTTCACGAACTTCTCCTTCGCGTCGTCGCTCGCGTAGACCTCCGCGAGCGCCCGCAGCTCGGAGTTGGAGCCGAAGACCAGGTCGGCACGGGTGCCGGTCCACTTGACCTCGCCCGAGGCCAGGTCACGGCCCTCGAAGGTGGTCTGGTCGGCGGACGTCGACTTCCACTCTGTGCCCAGGTCGAGCAGGTTGGCGAAGAAGTCGTTGGTCAGCTTGCCCGGCGTCTCGGTGAGGACACCGTGCTTCGAGCCGTTGTGGTTCGCACCCAGGACACGCAGACCACCGACGAGCACGGTCATCTCGGGGGCGCTCAGCGTGAGCAGGTTCGCCCGGTCCAGCAGCAGGTACTCGGCCGGCAGGCGGTTGCCCTTGCCGAGGTAGTTGCGGAACCCGTCGGCCGTCGGCTCCAGGGCCGCGAACGACTCGACGTCGGTGTGCTCCTCGGTCGCGTCGACACGGCCCGGGGAGAAGGCCACCTCGACCTCGACACCGGCGTCCTTGGCGGCCTTCTCCACGGCGGCGCTGCCACCGAGGACGATCAGGTCGGCCAGGGAGACCTTCTTGGCGCCGGAGTTGAACTCGCTCTGGATGCCCTCAAGAGTGCGCAGCACCTGGGCGAGCTCGTCGGGGTTGTTGACCTCCCAGCCGCGCTGCGGCTCCAGGCGGATCCGGGCACCGTTGGCGCCACCGCGCTTGTCGCTGCCGCGGAACGTCGAGGCCGACGCCCACGCGGTGGAGACCAGCTGCGAGACGGTCAGACCCGAGTCGAGGATCTTGGCCTTGAGGGCGGTGACGTCGGCGGCGTCGATGGCCTCGCCCTCGGCCTGCGGCAGCGGGTCCTGCCACAGCAGCGTCTCCTCGGGGACCTCCGGGCCGAGGTACAGCGACTTCGGGCCCATGTCACGGTGGGTCAGCTTGTACCAGGCGCGGGCGAAGGCGTCCGCGAACTCGGCGGGGTTCTCGTGGAAGCGCTTCGAGATCGGGCCGTAGATCGGGTCGAAGCGCAGCGAGAGGTCGGTGGTGAGCATCGTGGGCAGACGCTTCTTCGACGGGTCGTGCGCGTCGGGGATGACCGCCTCGGCGTCCTTGGCCACCCACTGCTTGGCGCCGGCCGGGGACTCGGTCAGCTCCCACTCGTAGCCGAAGAGGATGTCGAAGAAGTCGTTGCTCCACTGGGTGGGCTTGGTGGTCCAGGTGACCTCAAGACCACTGGTGATCGCGTCGGCGCCCTTGCCGGTGCCGAAGGTGGACTTCCAGCCCAGGCCCTGCTCCTCCATGGAGGCGGCCTCGGGGTCGTTGCCGACATGGTCGGCCGGGCCGGCGCCGTGGGTCTTGCCGAAGGTGTGACCACCGGCGATGAGGGCGACGGTCTCCTCGTCGTTCATCGCCATACGGCGGAACGTCTCACGGATGTCGCGGGCCGCGGCGATCGGGTCCGGGTTGCCGTTCGGGCCCTCCGGGTTGACGTAGATGAGGCCCATCTGGACGGCGCCGAGCGGGTTCTCCAGCTCGCGGTCGCCGCTGTAGCGCTGGTCGTCGAGCCACGTGGTCTCGGGACCCCAGTAGACGTCCTCGTCGGCCTCCCAGACGTCGGCGCGGCCGCCGCCGAAGCCGAAGGTCTCGAAGCCCATCTGCTCCAGCGCCACGTTGCCCGTGAGGATCATGAGGTCGGCCCAGGAGATGGACTGGCCGTACTTCTTCTTCACCGGCCACAGCAGACGGCGGGCCTTGTCGAGGTTGCCGTTGTCCGGCCAGCTGTTCAGCGGCGCGAAGCGCTGCTGACCGCGACCGCCACCGCCGCGGCCGTCGCTGATGCGGTAGGTGCCCGCGCTGTGCCAGGCCATACGGATCATCAGCGGGCCGTAGTTGCCGAAGTCGGCGGGCCACCAGTCCTGCGAGGAGGTGAGCACCTCGGCGATGTCCTGTTTCACGGCCGCCAGGTCGAGGGCCTTGAACGCCTCGGCGTAGTCGAACTCCGCACCGAGCGGGTTCGCGACGACCGGGTCCTTGGCAAGGATCTTCAGGTTGAGGCGCTCCGGCCACCACTGGCGGTTGCCGCCGCCCTGGGTCGGGTGCGCGGCACGCCCGTGCGCGACGGGGCAGCCCCCCGTGGTCTCCTCCGTCTTCGGGTCGGTGACGATTGCGTCGGGGTTCTCAGCCATGGCGAATCCTTCCGGGCTTGGTGGATCTCGTGCTCAAGGAGTCTGGGTGGTCGAGCAGTCGGGGCACATGCCCCAGTAGATGACCTCGGCCTCGTCGATCGCGAAGCCGTGGTCGTCGGAGGCGGTCAGACAGGGGGCGTCACCGACCGCGCAGTCGACGTCGGCGACGACGCCGCACGACCGGCACAGGACGTGGTGGTGGTTGTCCCCGACGCGCCCCTCGAACCGGGCCGGGCTGCCGGCCGGCTCGATACGGCGAATGAGCCCCGCCGTGGTGAGGGCGTGCAGCCCCTCGTACACGGCTTGCAGGGAGATGTGGCCCACGCGGTCCCGCACCCCGGAGGCAATGGCCTCGACGCCCAGGTGGTCGCCGTCCCGGACGGTCTCCAGCAGCGCGACCCGGGCGGCCGTCACCCGCAGGCCGGCGCCGCGCAGCTCCTCGGCGGTGGTCGGGGTTCCGGATGAGCTCATGCGCCGAACCTACCCTCAAAAACACGAACGATTCAAGAAAACGAACAGTTCAAATTTGATGGCGCTCAGTCGTCGCGGGGAGGGCCTGTCCGCGAGGTCCAGTCACTCGTACGGCAGCACCCTCCCGCACGCGCCTCCACTCCGCCTCGCGGCGCGCACGAGAAACAGTCCGTGACCGTCAGATCACACAGCCGACATGGGCCAGTGCCTGCTTCAGCAGCACGCCGTGGCCGCCGGGCATCTCGCTCTGCACCGCGGGGGACAGGGCCTCCTGCGGGCTGAACCACACCAGGTCGAGGGCGTCCTGGCGGGGGCGGCAGTCACCGGTCACCGGCACTACATAGGCGAGGGAGACCGCGTGCTGGCGCGGGTCGTGGTACGCCGTGACGCCCTGCGTCGGGAAGTACTCCGCGACCGTGAAGGGCTGCAGTGACGCCGGGACCCGGGGCAGTGCGACCGGGCCGAGGTCCTTCTCCAGGTGCCGCAGCAGGGCGTCGCGCACCCGCTCGTGGTGCAGCACACGGCCGGAGACCAGGGTCCGGCTGACCGTTCCGTCCGGTCCGATGCGCAGCAGCAGGCCGATGCTGGTGACCTCACCGCTGTCGTCGACGCGCACGGGCACGGCCTCGACATAGAGGATCGGCATGCGGGCGCGGGCCATCTCCAGCTCGTCGGAGGTCAGCCAACCGGGCGTGGTTTCGGTCATATCAGACATTGCTTGATCATACTTTCCGGGATCGACGCGCGCTCAGTCGCGCCGGGGGACGGTTGCGGAGGGAAGTCCGTACCCCGAGGGCAGCTTCGCCGTCGGGATCGCCTTCACCCTGCCGATCCCGGCGGTGTCCACATAGGCGAGCACGATTCCGTGCGCACCCCGCCCGGACAGCTCCCCGGTCAGCGCGGTGGCCCGCTCGACGTCACCGGGACGCCCTCCGGGCACGGGATCGGCAAGGGTGGTCATGCGTTCTCCTCGTCGAGCTGGACCGCGCAACACGCTGTGGGCGTCAGGGTTTCACGGCCACCGCGCCGTACTGCGGCACCGCCACGGGAGAGTCGGACTCGGCACGCCACAGCGAGCACGACACCAGGCCCGGTTCGAGCAGCTGAAGCCCCTCGAAGAACGCGGCGATGTCCGCGCCGCTGCGGGCCGTGATCGGGGGAGTGGCGTTCTCGTTCCAGAACTCCATCGCCGGGATCTGGCCCGCGCCGCCCACCTCGTCGTCGAAGGTCGGGTGGGTCAGGACCAGGAAGCTGCCGGAGGGGACCGCGGCCATCACCCGGCGGGCGATGTCCCGGGCCCTGTCGACGTCGAGCACGAAGTTGAGGATGCCGAGCATCATCACCGCGACCGGGCGGGTGAAGTCCAAAGTGCCCGCGGCGCGTTCGAGGATCGCCTCCGGGTCGTGCACATCGGCGTCGACGTAGGCGGTGACGCCGTCGGAGGTGCCGGTGAGCAGGGTGCGGGCGTGCATGAGCACGATCGGGTCGTTGTCGACGTAGACGATCCGCGCGTCCGGGGCGACCCGCTGGGCGATCTCATGGGTGTTGTCCGCCGTCGGCAGTCCGGTGCCGATGTCCAGGAACTGCCGTACGCCGTGCTCCTCGGCGAGGAACCGCACCGCCCGCCCGAGGAACTCGCGGTCCGCGCGGGCGATGTCCCGGATGATCGGGAACATCCCGGCGACATGCTCGCCCACCTGCTGGTCGACGGCGTAGTTGTCCTTGCCGCCGATCCAGTAGTTCCACACACGCGCGTTGTGCGCCACACCGGTGTTCAGCTTCGCCGACCCGTCCGCCGGGGTGTGGCCTTCGGTCACGACTCGTTCCTCTCCTCGCACGTACGGCCGACCCCGACCGTAGGGGCCATTGTGCCGTCCGTTGATCACTCTGTCTCCGGAATCGGCACAGGATCAGCGGAGGTTGGGCTGCGGGAGCGTGAACTCGAAGGAAAAACTGTGGAGTTCCAGCGGTCAGGGCGCCGGCGTCCTTCCGGCCTGGACGTCCCTCAGACGCGGGGTGCCCGCTTTGACCGCGTCCTCGGCCGAGTCGTCCTCGCCGCCGTCCAGACCGCCCGAGGTGACGGTGATCGCGTCGGTGCCCACGCGTACGGCGGCCACGTCGAGGGTGAGCGTGGCGGGTGAGCCGTCGGACGTGCCGGTGACCGTGACGCGCAGGCCCTGGCGGGCGTCGCCCTCGTCCGGCAGCGAGGTCTCGATCACCTCGACCGTCCGCTTCTCGCCTCCCTCGCCGGTGGCGGTGAAGCGGTCGCACTTGACCGGCAGGGTCTTCAGCCAGGCCAGGGAGTCGTCGAGGTCGGCCCGGTCGTAGGCGGCGACCTGGTACAGCAGCCGGGAGTCGCCCTCCTGGAAGCCGCGCAGCGCCGACGCGCCGGAGGGCTTGCCGAGCAGGTCGTCACCGTAGAGGCGGTTCAGCAGCCTCTGGCAGTCGGCCGCGTCCGCCTTCCCCGTCACGAAGTCGGCGACATCGACGCGGCCGACGAGCAGGGAGTCGCGCCACCGGGAGGCGTCCTTGACCTGGGTCCAGTCGTCCTCGATGTCGGTCTCGGTGATCAGCGCGGCCCGGGCTCCGGCCTCCGTGAGGGCCGCAGGCGCGGTGGTCTGCGCGGCGAGCGGGGTGGCGGCGACGTCCGTACCGCTCTCGCCGCCGTCCGAGCAGGCGGCGCCGGTCAGCAGGGCGCCTGCCGACAGGGCCGAGGCGAGGACGTGGACCGGACGGGAGCGGGTCATGGCGGATGACTCCTGGGAACGTGACGCGTCCCCCCAGCGCATCACCGGCTCCTCACGCCCACCAGCGGCAACAGCCCGTTCGGGTGAGCGGCGCACGTGATGGGCGTCGCTCACCCTGAGTGGCTTCAGGGCTTCAGGGCTTCAGGGCGACCCCGCCGTAGAGCGACACGGGCCCGTCGCCGATCGGGGTCTCGCCCTGCGCCAGGTCGGGCCGCCAGTCCTTGACCGACACGATCCCCGGCTCCATCAGGTCAAGTCCCTTGAAGAAAACGCCCACTTCGGTGTGCGTGCGCGCGACGAGGGTCACTCCGCCCGCCGCGTACCGCTCGATGCCCTGCCGTACGTTCTCCGGCTCGAAGTCGGCCGTCATACAGGACAGCACCAGACAACTGCCCGGCGCCAGCGCCTCGACGAGGGTGTCCACCAGGTCGTACGCGCCGTCCGCGTCCGCGACGAAGTGCAGCAGGGCGATCAGCGACAGGGCGATCGGGCGGTCGAAGTCGAGGACGCGGGCGGCCTGTTCGAGGATCGCGCCCGGCTCGCGGGCGTCGGCCTGGACGTACTCCGTCACGCCCTCCGGGGTGCCGCGCAGCAGCGCCTCGGCGTGGGCGAGGACGATGGGGTCGTTGTCGACGTAGACCACGCGCGCGTCCGGTGCGAAGGACTGGGCGATCTGGTGGAGGTTGGGCTCGGTGGGAATGCCGGTGCCGATGTCCAGGAACTGGCGGATTCCCGTCGCTCCGGCGAGCAGACGGGTGGCCCGCTGCATGAACCAGCGGTTGCTGCGCGCGGCGCGCGGAGCTCCCGTGTCGATCGCCATGATCTGCCGGCCGAGCGCCTCGTCGACCGGGTAGTTGTCCTTGCCGCCGAGGTACCAGTCGTACACCCGGGCCGGATGCGGCCGGGTTGTGTCGATACGGACGGCCGGCTCGGTCCCGGTCACACGGTGCTCCTCTGCTCGCTCGGCAAGGTGTGCGCTGCGGGCAGTCTTTCACGATCATCCGGCGCGGCGGAGACTGTCTTCGGCCACCTCCTTGTCGAGCGCGCACCGCACCAACGCGGCGGCCAGCGAGGCCGGTTCGGCGTCCCCGGCGAGATTCAGCAGCCGGTCCGGATCCTTCGGCAGACCGAGCCGCTCCGCCCCCGACAGCGCCTTGGGGTCGAGGTACGGGGCGACTTCCGGCCACACGCGCTGCGCCTCGCGCAGGAAGATGTCCGCGCCGGCCGGGCCGAGCCCCGGTATCTCCTGCAGCAGATCGCGGAGTTCGCAGACATCACCGTCCGCCTCCTCGCGCATCCGGCGCAGGTCTCCACCCCACTGTTCGGTCAGCATCTCGGCGCCGTCGCCGAGTTGGGTTGCTGTGCGTTCGTCGTAGCGCCGGTAGCCGCCGCGTCCCAGCGCGTCGACCCGCTCCTGCCAGTCCGCCTCGGCCATACGGCGCGGATCGCGCAGGCCGGCCTCGTACAGCGCGCGGGCCGTGTCGAGGGCGATCGAGCCGCGGATCCGGGCGCTGAGCAGCAGCGCCAGCACCAGCAGCCGGTACAGCGGCTGCGGGGTGTTCTTCAGCGGGATCCCGCACTCCTCGGCGAACGTCTGTCCGTGCGCGTCGACGAGTTCCCGTACCAGGCGCTCCTTGCCGGTCATGGCTTCAGCGGGTCGTGACCCAGCGACATCAGCCGGTGCCGGCGGGGGGTGTCCTGCGCCGCCTCGGGTTCGTTCTCCACGTCCGCCTGTTGGGCGACCGTGTCGACCACCTCGTACATCACCTGGATGTCGTCATCGGTGAGGTCCGTGCGGCGCTTCTGCAGGATCGCCAGGACATGCTGTCCCGTCGGTGTGCCCGCGTGCTCCGGCAGGGGTTCGGTCTCCTCGGAGGCGTCGCTGACCCGGAGCCAGGCGGCCAGTTCCTGCGAGGTCATGTTCACGGCGCGGTGGAAGTCCTCCCACAGCGCGTCGAGTTCGAGTGGGTCGGTCATGATGTGCCCCTTTTCACTCGTCCCGGGGCCAGTTCTCGGCGTCGAACATCCAGCGCTGCTTCTCCAGTTCGCGGGTGATGCCGATGAGCAGGTCCTGGGTGACCGGGTCCGGCTTCTCCGTGGCGTCGATACGGTCGCGCAGGCGGCCGATGGCCGACTCCAGCGAGGCCACCATCAACTGGACCACCTCGGTGTCGCGCAGCCATCCGTCGCCCGCGCCGGGCAGTCCGAAGGAGGCGGCGACGGTCTCCGGGCGGCCGTCCGGCGGGACGCCGAGCGCGGCGGCGCGTTCGGCGACGGTGTCGGCGTAGTCGCGGGCGGCCGAGACGAGCTCGTCCAGCTGGAGGTGGATCGAGCGGAACCGCGGTCCGACGACGTTCCAGTGCGCCTGCTTTCCGACCAGTGAGAGACCGAGCAGGTCGACGAGGGTGTCCTGGAGGGCATCGCCGGCTGTGCGGCGCTCCTTGTCGGGCAGGGTGCTCCTCACCACGGTGGTCATGACGCGCTTCTCCTTTCCGCGTGCTGCCTGGACGTCCGGAGCAGTACGGCGCGTTCCTCCTCGCAGGTCCCGCCCCACACGCCCGAGGCCTGTCCGCTGCGCAGCGCGAAGGCCAGACACTGGGTGATCACCGGGCAGCGGCCGCACACCCGTTTCGCGGCCGCGACCTCCCGCCGCGCCGGCCCCCTCGTGCCCACGGGGAAGAACAACTCCGGGTCCTCACCCGCGCAGGCCGCTCTGCGCAACCACTCCATGCGGGCGCGGGTGCCCAGCGCGTACTCGTGCAAACGCGGCGATCCGCTGTCTCACTTGGTGAGTACGTCGTCCAGGAAGCGGACCAGGTCGCCGAAGACCTGGGCCTTGTCGGTCTCGTGTGCCCGACCAGGACCAGCGGGAGACCGGGGTGGGTGGCCCGGGCGAGCTCCGCCACCGCGTGCACATCGGTGACGACGTCCTCGAAGTCCTCGATCAGGACCCGCTCGCCCGACGACTTCCCGTGCCCCGGGTGGTCGGGGGCGAACACGGCCGCGCCGTGCCCCGTGAGGACATCGGCGACCTCCTCGTACCGGCCGGCGTGCTCCCCGTAGCCGTGCACCACGAGTGCGAGGTAGCGCGGCTCCCGCCGGTGCCACTCGCGCACGACGACCGGGCCGTGGGTTCCGGCGAGGATGTGTTCGCGGGGGTCGGCCATTGTCTCCTCCGGCTGCGTCGGTGAGGGTCCTCGGGGATCTTCCCAGGGGGACGGTCGGCGGTCTATAGTCCAAAACTAGCGGTGCTAATTAAGAGGGCCGCTGGTCATGGCCGGTCATGAGACCGCCGGTGCTGTCGGTCAGGAGTCCCACTCGTGCGTCCCGTCCACTTCGCGGCCGCCCGCCGCACGCCCATCGGCAAACTGCGCGGAGCCCTGTCCGGCGTACGGCCCGACGATCTCGCGGCGACCGTGATCAAGGGCCTGATCGCCGATGTGCCCGCGCTCGACCCGGCCCGTATCGACGACGTGTACTGGGGCGCCGCGAACCAGGCCGGTGAGGACAACCGCAATGTCGCCCGCATGGCCGCGCTGCTCGCCGGGCTGCCCGAGTCGGTGCCCGGCGCCACGGTGAACCGGCTGTGCGCCTCCGGCCTTGAGGCCGTCACCACCGCCGCCCGTACCATCGCCGCCGGCGAGGCCGACATCGTGCTCGCGGGCGGCTCCGAGTCGATGAGCCGCGCGCCCTTCGTGCTGCCCCGGCCCGACGAGGCGCTGCCGCACCGCGTCGAGACCGTCGACACCCGGCTCGGCTGGCGGCTGGTCAACCCGGCGATGAAGGAACTCCACGGGCTGCTGTCCATGGGGGAGACCGCGGAGGAGGTGGCCTCGCGGTACGGGGTCACGCGCGAGCGGCAGGACGAGTTCGCGCTGCGCAGCCACCGGCTGGCCGCCGAGGCCCGCAAGAACGGCCACTTCGACGACGAACTGCTGCCGGTGGAACGGCCGGACGGGGTGGTCGTCGACAGTGACGAGTGCGTGCGCGAGGACACCTCGTACGAGAAGCTCGCCCGGCTGAAGCCCGTCTTCCGGGAGGGCGGCACGGTCACCGCGGGCAATGCCTCGCCGATGAACGACGGCGCCGCGGGGCTGCTGCTCGTCAGCGAGGAGGCGCTGAACGACCTCGGCCTTGAGTCGCTCGGGCGGTATGTCGCCGGTGCGTCCGCGGGGGTGCATCCGGATGTGATGGGGATCGGGCCGGTCCCGGCCACGCAGAAGGTGCTCGCCCGGGCGCAGTGGGGCGTGGGGGACCTCCAGGAGGCCGAGTTCAACGAGGCGTTCGCGGCGCAGGCGCTGGCCTGTGTCGACCGGCTGGGGATCGATCCGGAGCTGGTCAACCCGAGTGGCGGTGCGATTGCCCTGGGGCATCCGCTCGGCTGCTCGGGCGCCCGGATCCTGACGACCCTGCTGCACCGGATGCGGCGGACGGGCGCGGAGCGCGGGCTCGCCACGATGTGCGTCGGCGTGGGGCAGGGGAGTGCGGTGCTGGTCGGGCGGCATTAGGGCCTGTCCGGCGGGTCAGGTCGGCTGCAAGAAACGGTGCTGTCAGGCCCGGGCCGAGCGGGGTCTGGTGCGTGCAACTGCAAGGCGGAGGAGGGAGTCGACGCGGAGCGTCGGCGAGTGACGAGACCGCGGCTGGGGGCAGGCCCCCAGGCACAGGCGACCTCCCTGGGTGAGCTGTCATCTGGTGAGACGGCGCTGACGGCATTGGTTGAATGTGCATAGCATCAGTCTCCGCATGGACACGATGACGCTGTGGCACATCACCGGCTGGGAGTTCGCCGCGCTCGCCTTCGCGGCGCTGCTCGTCGGGTTTTCCAAGACCGCTGTGAGCGGGGCCAATACGGTCAGTCTGGCGGTTTTCGCCGCGGTGCTGCCCGCCCGCGCCTCGACGGGTGTGCTGCTCCCGGTGCTGATCGCCGGGGATGTGCTCGCCGTGCTCACCTATCGGCGCCACGCCCACTGGCCCACGCTGTGGCGGCTGTTCCCCGCTGTCGCGGGCGGGGTGGTCGCGGGCACGCTGTTCCTGATGTGGGCCGACGACGGGATCGTACGGACATCGATCGGCGCGATCCTGCTGCTGATGGCCGCGGTGACGGTGTGGCGGCGCCGGGCCGCCGAGGCAGAGCGGGATCCGGACGCGGTCGTCACCCGCGGCGGCCGGATCAAGGCCCGTTCCTACGGCGTCCTCGGCGGGTTCACCACCATGGTCGCCAACGCCGGTGGCCCGGTGATGTCGATGTATCTGCTCTCGGCGGGCTTCCGGAAGCTCGGCTTCCTGGGCACCTCGGCCTTCTTCTTCCTGATCGTCAATGTCTCGAAGGTGCCGTTCAGCGTCGGGCTCGGTCTGATCGACGGCCGTTCGCTGCTTCTTGACGCCGCGCTCGTGGTGTTCGTGGTGCCGGGCGCGTTGATCGGCAAATGGGCTGTGAACCGGATCAACCAGCGACTCTTCGAGCAACTGGTCATCGCGGCGACCGTGGTGGGCGGCGTCCAGCTACTGCTGCCCTGAGCCACGCAGCAGCGCCGGCAGACCGGCGAAGGAGTCGATCACATGGTCGGGCCTGCCGCTCGCCTCGCGCAGCGTCTCCGGGAGGAACTTGCCGGTCCTGACCAGCACCCCGGTGATCCCGGCCCGCTGCGCCGCCAGTACGTCCGACTCCACGTCGTCCCCGACCATCAGTGCCTGCTCCGCGCCGACCCCGAGCCGGGCCAGCGCCGCCTCGAAGAACGCCGCCGACGGCTTCCCCGTCACCTCGGCCTCGGTACGGGCCGCCCGCTCCAGCCCGACCAGGAAGGCCCCGGAGTCGAGCTGCAGCCCGTCCTCGGTCCGCCAGTACAGGTTCCGGTGCATGGCGATCAGCCGCGCCCCGCGCTGCAGATACCCGAAGGCCCGGTTCAGCGCCGCGTACCCGAACTCCTCCCCGGCACCACCGACGATCACGACATCCGGAGCCTCCTCGACCAGCGCCACCCCTTCCAGGTCCTCCGCCACGTCCCCGCTGTTCAGCAGCGCACACCGCGCCCCCGGAAAGCGCTCGGCGAGATAGGCCGCCGTCACCGAGGGCGCCGTGAGGATGTCCTGCGCCGACACCGGGAACCCCGCGTCCGCCAGGACCCCGGCGATCGACGCCCGGGTCCGCGAGGTCGTGTTGGTGACCAGCGCGACCCCGAGCCCCGCCTCGCGGATCTCCCGCAACGCCTCGACCGCACCGGGGAGCGGCTGCCAGGAGACGGTGAGGACACCGTCGATGTCGATGAGCACGCCACGCACGGATTCCATGTCCGGACGATAGCGACCGGCCCGCCTCAGGGCGCGATCCCGACCCCCGCGACACGGCTCCACGCCTCCTCCTGCGCGGCCGACATCGCCGGCCACCGCAGCCCGCCCGGCCGGGGCTCGACCCGCGAGGCATAAGGCGCGGGCCGGAAGTCCGGGTCGTAGAAGCAACCGGAGACGCACGCCCCGGCCACGGATCGCGCCGTAGGCCGCACCCCCGTCCGCGCCCACCGCTCCAGCGCGGCCATGGAGGTGGCGTACTCCGCGCCGCTCAGCTCACTGTGCTCGCTCTCCCGCGTGAACGTCTGCACCAAGTACCGCTGCCTGCCCGCCCCTTGGAGCGTGGCCCGGTAGGCCGACTCGTGCTCGACGAACGCCGTCGGGTCGTCGATGGCATGCAGCGTGAGCACGGGGATGCGGACATCGCCGGTCAGATCACTGTCGTACGACAGGTCCCGCACGGCCGTGGGATCGGGGCGTACCCCTCGTCCACCATCACCGACCAGCGGCCCAGGTCGTCGCGGCTGCGCCCCGGGTCCGAGCCCGCCCCAGGTCGGGGCCGCCGTGGGGCGTGGACGACGAGGGAGCCGTTCCAGTCGGTGGGGACGGCGAGGGCGTAGTGGGCGCCGTTCGCGTCCTGGCCCGTGTAGCAGGTGGCCTTGGCCGTGAGCTGCGCCGGGCAGGCGGTGGTCGCCGGTCCGGCGCTGTCCGTGCCGGCGGGCGCGGCGCCGAGGGAGCCGACGGCCAGGCAGGCGGCAAGGGCCCGTCTCAGTGCCCGTGTTGTGGTTCCGTTCACTGGCGCTTCTCCTCGTCCTCGTCGACGTAGCGCCGCGATGCTAGGGACGGACCGGAGCGAGGAACCCCGCCTGATCGTTTCTGTTCATGGAGTTCGCCGACGGGGTCCGGATCGCCCGCCGCCCGAACGGCCGTAGGCTCACCCCATGGCCCCGCACGTTCTGATCCTCGGCGGCACCACCGAGGCCCGTGAACTCGCCGCCGCGCTCACCGCGCTGCCCGGCATCCGCGTCACCACCTCGCTCGCGGGCCGCGTCAAACGGCCCGGCACCGTCACCGGGGACGTGCGCATCGGGGGGTTCGGCGGGGCGGAGGGGCTCGCGAAGTGGCTGCGCGAGGAGCGCGTGGACGCCCTCGTCGACGCCACCCACCCCTTCGCCGCGTCGATCACGGCGAACGCGGCCCGCGCCGCCGCGGCGACCGGCGTCCCGTCGGTCGTGCTGCGCCGCCCCGGCTGGCGGCCGGGGCCCGAGGACCGCTGGCATCCGGTCCCCTCCCTGAAGGCGGCCGCCGACCTGCTGCCGAGTCTCGGCCGACGGGTCTTCCTGACCACGGGCCGCCTCGGCCTCGCGGCCTTCGCTCATCTGACGGACCTGCACTTCGTCGTACGCTCCGTGGAGCCGCCCGAGCCACCGCTCCCGCCGCGCACCGAAGTCCTGCTGGCGCGGGGCCCGTTCACGGTGGCCGACGAGACCGCCCTGCTCTCCGCCCACTGCGTCGACGTCCTGGTGACGAAGGACAGCGGCGGCGAGGCGACGGCGGCGAAACTCACGGCCGCGCGGCATCTCGCGCTGCCCGTGGTGGTCGTACGACGGCCTCCGCTGCCCGATGACGTCGTGGCGGTGCCGGACGTGGCGGCCGTACTGGAACGGCTCGGACTCAGCCCTCGATGACAGAGGCCCGCATCCGGTCGATGACGCGCAGCACCTCGGTACGGTTCTTGGCGCTCTTGACCCAGGCGGGGAGCCGGCCGACGACGGTCATCTTCCGGCCGTGTTCGTACCAGGGATCCCGCTCCCGCAGATCGGCCGCGACGAACCGGCGGATCAGGTCGAGGTGTTCGAGGTCGTACGCCCACAGCTCACCGTGCCGGGTATCGCCGCGCAGCCACAGCGCCGGCCAGGTGCACTGGGCCACGGGGCCGCACATCCCGCAGGACCGGCAGATCAGCCCGCCCGCCCCGAAGTGGGCGATCCGGTCGCAGCGCGGGCAGCGGACCAGCATCGAATCGCGGTAGCTGCACCGGGTCGTGCCGGGATCGTGGAAGCGGACCGGTGCGGGAGACATGGCCCGTGCCGGGATCGTGGAAGCGGACCGGTGCGGGAGACATGGCCCGATCATGACGGTGACCGGCGCCGCGAAGCAATCGGCTTTCAGCGGGAAGCCGCCGTCGCCGGTTCCTTCGGACGGGCCGGCAGGCCGTTGCTGAGGTCCTCCACCAGCAGCCGCTTGGCGATCGTGTCCACGGCGGCGCGCAGGGCAGTGCCCGAGGGGCGGCCGATGTCCTGCTCCACCCGCTCCTCCAGCCAGGCCGCCCACGAACGGCTGATGACCTCGGCCTCGCGGGCGCCCGCTCGGGTGTGCGAGAGCAGCGAGCCGTCGCGGGTCAGATACCCCTCGTCGACCATCCGGTCGAAGACCGGCAGCAGCACCTCCGGCGGCACATGGCGGCGGGCGGCGATCAGCCCGAGGCTGGCATGCCCGACCACCCGGGTGAGGAGCTCCACCTGCATCACCGCCCAGGCGCCGGCCACGTCGAGGCGGGTGTCGGAGGCACGCACCAGACGGCGTGCGGTGTCCAGGTCGGTACTGCCGATGATCTTCGCGACGGACGCTTCGAGCACCGCCTGCGAGTCCGCGCCGCGCGGCTGCGCGAACCCCTCGCCCATGTCCGTCGACCCCATCCGGGCGCTGTCGCGCAGCTCGACCTGCTTGAGGAAGAGGGCGACGAGGAAGCCGAGGGCCGCGACCGGCACCGTCCACAGGAACACGGTCTGGATCGTCTCCGCGTAGGCGTCGATGATCGGGGCGGCCACCGCCGGCGGCAGCTCGTGCACGCCCTCCGGGCTGGTCGCCGCCTGGGCGACGGTCGCCGGATCGGCGCCGGGGACGGCGGAGGCCTCGGCGACTCCGTCCCGCAGATTGGGGGTGAGGCTGTTGGTGTAGATCGTGCCGAACACGGCCGTGCCGAAGGAACTGCCCAGCGTGCGGAAGAAGGTGACGCCCGAGGTCGCGGTGCCGAGATCGGCGTACTCGACGGTGTTCTGCACGGCGATCGTCAGCACCTGCATACCGAGGCCGATGCCGGAGCCGAGCACGAACATGTACAGCGACTCCAGCCAGGCCCCGGTCGACGGTCCCATGAGGGACATCAGATACAGGCCGACGCCCATGACCAGGGAGCCGATGATCGGGAACAGGCGGTACTTGCCGGTCTTGCTGACCACGTTGCCGCTGAAGACCGACGCGATGAGCAGACCGGCCACCATCGGCAGTGTCCGTACGCCGGAGACCGTGGCCGAGTCGCCGTCGACGTACTGGAGATACGTCGGCAGATAGGTCAGCGCGCCGAGCATGGCGAAGCCGACGATGAAGCTGAGGATCGAGCACACCGCGAAGACCGGGTTGCCGAACAGCCGCATGGGCAGCATCGGTTCGGCCGCTCTGGTCTCCACCCAGCAGAACAGTCCGAGGGCGATCACCCCCCCGACGAACAGGCCGATGATGACGCCCGAACCCCACGCGTACTCGTTGCCGCCCCAACTCGTCGCCAGGATCAGCGCGCTGGCGCCGACCGCGACGAAGGCGATGCCGAGATAGTCGATGACGGGCCGGGCGGCCGACTTCACCACCGGGATGGTGCGGGCGGCGGCGAAGACCACGACGATCGCGATGGGGACGTTGATGTAGAACGCCCAGCGCCACGAGAGATGGTCGGTGAACAGCCCGCCCAGCAGCGGTCCGATGACCGTGGCCACCCCGAAGACGGCGCCGATCGCGCCCTGGTACTTGCCGCGCTCGCGCAGCGGGATCACATCGGCGATCAGCGCCATCGACGTGACCATGAGCCCGCCCGCGCCGACGCCCTGCATCGCCCGCCACAGGATCAGCAGCGTCATGTTGTCGGCGAGGCCGCACAGGAACGAGCCCGTGATGAACACGATCGCCGAGACCTGGAAGACCACCTTGCGGCCGAACATGTCGCCGAACTTGCCGACCAGCACGGTCGCGACGGTCTCGGCGAGCAGGTACGAGGTCACCACCCACGACATGTGCGCGGCACCGCCGAGGTCCGACACGATCGTCGGCAGGGCGGTGCCGACGATCGTCTGGTCCAGGGCGGCCAGCAGCATGCCGAGCATGATCGTGACGAAGACGACGTTGCGCCGCCGCTTGTCCAGCACGGGAGGCTCTGCGGCGGGCGGACGCGCGGTTTCCTCGGCGATGGTCACGAGGACACGATCACACCGGGCGGTGGTCCCCGCACGTGGGACGGTCCCTAGGCCCGTACTTCGCAGGTCGCCGAAAAGGTTCTCCGCATCGGCCTCACGGCGTCCGATCTCGACCGGGCCGGACCGAGACGGCCATCGCTGCTGCGGTTCCGACCGGCGAGCGATCAGCTACGACCGCTTGGTCTTCACGATCGGGTGACCTGCGAAGTACGGGTCTAGGTGTGGTCCGGGTTGCGGCGCAGCAGATAGGTGTCCATGATCCAGCCCTTGCGCTCCCGGGCCTCCGCGCGCAGCCGCTCGATACGGGGCGCGGCCTCGGCGATCGGGCCCGAGGCGAGGATCTCGTCCGGGGTGCCTATGTAGGCGCCCCAGTAGATGTCGATGTCCTGGTCGGCGTACTGCCGGAAGGTCTGGTGGGCGTCGAGCATCACCACCACGTCGTCCACGCCCTCGGGGAACCCCTCGGCCAGCCGCCGCCCGGTGGTGATGTGCACGGGACGCGCGACCCGGTTGAGCCCGGTCCGATGGCGGGCTACGAGCGCGGAGACACTGCTGATGCCGGGGATGACGTCGTGCTCGAAGGCCACGGCCCCCTTGTGCAGCACCTCCTCCAGGATCCCGAGCGTGCTGTCGTACAGCGCCGGATCGCCCCAGACCAGGAACGCGCCGGTCTCGTCCGCGCCGAGCTCCTCGCTGATCATCCGCTCGTAGATGCCGGCGCGGGCGCTGCGCCAGTCGCCGACGGCGGGGGAGTAGGCGGAGCCGCCGGCCGAGCGGTCCCGCTCCGGGTCGCGGGCCTCGACCACGCGGTACGTCCCCGCCGGCACATGTGCGTCGAGCAGGTCCCGGCGCAACCGGGTGAGGTCCGACTTCACCTCGCCCTTGTCCAGGACGAAGAACACGTCCGTGCTCCGCAGCGCCCTGACCGCCTGCAGGGTCAGCTGGTCGGGGTCGCCCGCGCCGATACCGATGACATGAATCTTTCGCACCCCCCGAGTCTGCCGCACCCCACTGACAGCGCCGACACCGCCCGCGTCAACGCAGCCGTGGCGCGCTCTCGGCGGCGTCGATCACCGCCGAGCCGCTCTCCACGGTCTCGGCCAGCTGCTGCGCCCAGGCGGTCACCGCCGCCAGATCCATCCCGTACGGCCGCTGCCGCCCGGAGTCCCTCGCCCACTCCTCCACCGCACCGGCCCCACGCCGCAGCAGCCGGGCGCCACCGGTGACGTTCCCGCGAGCGGCGTGGGTGAGCCCCACGGCGAGCTGGGCGAGCCCGCGCCACAGCCCGCGCTCCTCCTGCGGCCCCGACTTCCAGGCGTCCTCGAAGACCTCGTGCGCATGGAACGGCTTGCCCGCGTCCAGCAGCTCCTGCGCCTCGGCGACGGACTCCTCGGGAGCGCGCACGACCCCCTCGGGCTGCCGGGCCACGCCCTCCTCGCCGTATGGGAGGGGCCGCCCGAGCCCGTCCCGGGGCCGCGCGTTGCGCGCCCGCCCCTCGGCGTCCCGGTCCCGTGCGTTCGACGATGTGCTGCCCATACGCCGATTGTCCCGCGCCCCGTGCCCCCTTCGATGGCGCCCCCGCTGTGGGGTAAAGTGCTGTTCGCGCGATCACACACCTCACCGTGTGTGAGCGCACCGGGACGTGGCGCAGCTTGGTAGCGCACTTGACTGGGGGTCAAGGGGTCGCAGGTTCAAATCCTGTCGTCCCGACGGTGTTCATTCAGCGGGCTTGCCGATGTCGGCAAGCCCGCTGAATGCGTTTGCGGCGGCCACAGGCGGCGGCGCTACTCGCGGCGGAGTTCTTCAGCCGCGGTGCGCAGGCGTGCGGCGAGCCGGGTGCCGAGGGCTTCGGCGGGGCGGGGTGCTGCGGCGTACTGCCGGCGCAGCCCGGCTGCTTCGGCCCGGGCCTGCTTCCGTACCTCGGCGTCGTCGGACATGGCCCGGGCAGCCAGGTCGGCCGCCTCACGGACGGCTTGCGCCAGGGTGTCCAGCGCCGCTGTCGGGGAGGCGGTCAGCTCGCTGGGGTCCTTGCCGGTGCGCTCCGCGAGCCATGCCACGCCGGGGCCGGGTGAGTCGTTCATTTCTTCCCCTTCGCTCGCGATCGCCTCACCAGCCGATCGCGTCGAGTGCCCTTTCGAAGTCCCGGAGGATGTCGAAGTAGTTGCCGCTCTGGACTTCCGCGATATCGGCGAAGGTGAGGTCGGCGACCCGGCCGACACCTTGGAGGCGGTACCAGACGCCGATGGGGTCGTTGAGATGCTCGGCGGGGATCCCCGCCTTGTTTCCGTTCCAGATCCACTTGTTGAAGTCGGTCATCACGGCGATTGCGAAGGCGTACGGCCCGGCGTTCCTGTGCTGGCGGTAGAGCACCCGCAACCAGTCATGGAACGCTTTTGACAGGGCGGTACCCGCGCTGCGCCTGCCGCGTTCGTCCGTGCTGAAGGAACCGACGTGTCCGGCGGGCGCGGGGTCGAAGTGCCACAGCACGTAATTGGTCTGGCTGCGTAGTTCGTACTGGAACTCGATCCACTTGACCGCGAGGGCGAGGGCGGCTGGATGGAGGTTCGCGTCGAAGGCCTCGCGCAGCAGTTCCGGAAGGAGGTTGGTGGGAATCCACTCGTGCATGCCTTTGATGCGGAACTGCCGGTTGAGCCATTCCTTCGTGGGCTTGTCGGTCCAGGCCCACTGGAGTCGGACAGCGCTGTAGTCGTTGAAGGAGCGGTCCCGGGCGATCCCGAGGAGGAACGACCTGATGTCCTGCGCGCGCTCGACAAGGGCCTGATCGGGCTCGTCTCCGCGCCCCGGCAGGGGATCGAAGGCGCCGTAGGGTCGTGTAGCGCTCTTGTACTCGACCGATGCCACTGTCTCGGACAGCTTGGAGTCGACCGGGTCGATGTTCTGCGGCGGGCGGGAAGCCATCTCGCTCCGGTACGCCTCCCCGAGAGTGTTGAGGAAGCCCTGCCGGACCGGATGGCTCTGCCCGGTTTCGACGAGGGCGTAGTCGCGGAAAGCTCCGGTGCCGGCGCGTCGATCGGTCTTTCCGCCAGTCGTGAAGTAGGGCAGGAGCTCGCGCTGGATGTCCTGTCGCCCCAGGAATTCCTGGCCTGCGGCGATCGTGGGCCGGGCCACGTCTGCCGGGTTCCACACCGCGGCCGGCGCAGAGGCGTTGAGCGGGACGTAGAGCGGGGGGCCCGAGTAGCGTCGTGCCCACAGGTCGGTCACATCGCCCGCCCTGGCCCTGCCGTGCACGGGCAGGTTGGCGGCGATGTCCGCGAGGTAGGCCTCCTCCGAGCCGCGTTCGTCGAAGATCTCGAAGAGTTCGCGGAGCATGCCTGCCACGGCGTGTTCCCGCGCTTCCAGAGCGCTGTCGTTCGGCGGTTTCACGGAGTCGTTCGGATCGCGGTTCGCCGCGAGGAACTCGCGCGCGAGCACGTCACCCTCGGCGTTGGCTTCATCTGCAACGGCCGCGAGGGCGTCGAGTTTCGCCGCCGTGGGCCCCTGCTGCTCCTCGCCGAGCTGGTCGAGCCTGCCGCGCCACTCGGCGATCTTGCTCTCGATCGGCTGTGGTGCCGACGCGACCATGAGCGCCGCATCGTCGCCGGCGACCTTGAAGTAGAGGCGGTGGCTGTCGTGCGCGGCGGAGAAGCGCACTGTTGTACCGAGTTCGTCGTCTCCGCCGCCCTCGGTGTCCTCCTTGGCGCCGATGCCCAGCCGCTTGAGCAGCGCGAGCGCCTTGGTGGCCAGGTAGCCCACGATGCGTTCCATCGCGGCGTACACGACCTCTTGCAGGCGGGTGATGACCTCGGCCACCTCGGTCGGGAGTTCGCCGAGGTGGAGCAGGCCGGCGAGGAAGTCGATGACCGGGGGGATCAGTGAGGCCAGTGCCTTCTCCACGGACGTGGCCAGGCCGGCGATGTTGCCCGCCACCACGTCGGCCATCCCGCCCACGACCGCCTCGACGAAGCGGAAGATCCTGGCGGCGTTCCGGAAGATCCATGCGCACACCTGGTAGATCAGGTCGATCACCTGGGCGATGGCTCCCACAGGGTTGAGAAGCCCGACGATCCGCACGACCACCTGTTCGATCAGCGTCTCGACCAGGTAGTCGACCGCCGCCTCCAGGATCATGCCGACGATGTTCTCCGGGGTCAGCTGCTCCTTGACGAGCTCGACCAGCCCCTCAGGACCTCGCTCGATCAGCACGGAGACGAGCTGCCAGGCCGCCTCGACGACCTCGACCGCGGTGGGACCGACGTGGCGTACGAGGATCTCCCGCACCCGCGGCCAGGTGATGCCCATGAGCTGCAGGGCGAAGGTGAACAGGGACTTCGCGGAGAGGTCGCGCGGCATGGGGACGGGCGTCTTGAGGCCCGAGAACAGCCATTCCCAGAAGCCCTGCAGGACGTGGGTGCCGAAGTTGTCGAAAAACTGCTCGAAGCCCTGCCGGACGCCTGCCACGAGGTTGTTGACGAAGTTCTCCGGATCATCGGCGATGTCCGAGATGACCTGCTCGATCTTGGCGACCAGGGCCCAGAACGCGGCGGGCGGGATGCCGACCAGCCGCAGCAGCCCGTTGATGATGGCCCGGACCGGGTCGTCGACGAACTCCTCGATGGCCGCGACCACGCGCCCGATCAGCCCGCCGGCCTCCTCGCGCAGCGCCTGCGCCTCCGCGTGCACCTGGTTGACGGCCGTCACGGCGCGCTGGGAGACATCGCGGACGAAACCGCTCTGCGCCTCATTGACCCGCTGGTTCAGCCCGTCCAGCATGCCGCCGAACCGGGCCCGCTCCTGCGCCACCCACTCGGGGAACTCCGCCTCCATCGACTGAAACACGCCGTCAATGTCGGTGCGGGCGTGCTGGATGACGGCCTGCGCCGCGGCGATGACACCGTTCACATCGCTGGAGATGGTCGTCAGCAGTTCGCAGACGCCGTCTCCGAAGGTGCGCTCGGCGCGGTTGTACTCGTCGGTGACCCAGTCCGGCAGGCCGCTGATGTAGTCACCGATCGCGAGGAGGGTGCCGCCGACGCCGGAGTGCCGCTCGTCGATCCAGCGCTTGACCCGGGCCAGCGCGTCGTGGAACTCCTGCGAGAGACGGGTCAGGCCCGCCTCCCACCGCGCGATCGCCGTTCGGGTCAGCGGCTGCAGCAGCGCGTCGACCTGCTTCTGGGCGCCGTCGTAGATCTGCTGCGCGCGGCGCGAGACCGATTCTCGCGTGCGCTCCTCCGAGGCGACGGCCGTACTCTGGCCGCTGCCGACCTCCTTGACGGTCCCCGAGCGGGCGCCGCGCAGGGCCGCGACGGCCTGCTGCTGGAGCTGGGCCATGTCGGCCTGGGCCGAGTCGATGGCCTTCCGCTGCTCGGCCTGGATCTGCTGCGGAGTGCGTTCGGCGGCCTCGCCGAGACCCGCACGGGCGTCCCGCGCCGCGGCGAACGGGCCGTCCGGGATCTGTCGTGTCACCGGGGTGTCGATGCCGGAGTCGGCGATCTTCTGATCGGTCGCGGCGACGTCGGCGTCGAGGGTGGTGTGCTCGGGCGGGATCGGGTCGGGGCCTGCCGAGCCGGCATCGACGCCCATGCCCGGGGCGGTGGGAGACGGCTTGTCGAGCGGATCCGGCTTCAGGGCCGGCGCCCCGGGCGGCGGCGAGGCCATGGCGCCGTAGCTGCTGCCGACCTGCTGGACCTGGCCCTCGACGGAGCCGGTGATGGTGGATCCGGCCTTCTGCGCCTCCTTCGTCGGGTCGGACTCCAGGAGCTCGTCCTCGTCCTCGGGCCGGTTCGAGCGGATTGCCGTGCGGATGCGCTCGGACAGCTCGACGATCTCCGGGCTCGGGGCGGGCCTCGCGCCCAGCTCGGCGGCCAGTTGCTCACGAGCCCGCGCGGCGGTCTCGGCGGGCGGCTCGGTGACGGCCGCCCGGGAGTCGGCGACCGTGGCCTCCGCGGAGGGCAGATCGCGGGCGGCCCGGGCCGCTTGGCCCGCCTCGCCCTTGACCGCCTTGCTCCGGGCCGCCGCTGCCGGTGTCAGGCCGGTGGGCGGCTCCGGCATGATCAGCTGGACCCGGGGAGGCGGCGCGGCCTCGGTGGAGGGCTGGACGGGGGGAGGTGGCGCGGCCTCGGTGGAGGGCTGGACGGGGGGAGGTGGCGCGGCCTCGGTGGAGGGCTGGACGGGGGGAGGTGCCGCGGCCTCGGTGGAGGGCTGGACGGGGGGAGGTGGCGCGGCCTCGGTGGAGGGCTCTTCCGGTACGCCTTCGTCCGCGTCGCCTTCCGTGACGGGAGCGGTCTCTGGTGGGGTCGCTGCCTCTGGCGGGGCGGGACCGGTCGGCCCTTCCGACACGCTCGCCGGGACAACGGTCGTCTCTGCCGCGGGCGACTCCGTCCCGGCCGGTGAGCGCGGCACCACCGGCGCTGCTTCCCCGCCGATCGCGCCGAGCAGACCGGTCAACGCGGCCCGGACCGCGGCGTCCAGAACCCGCAGGGCCTGCGGGCTGTCCACGCCGTGGATCCCCGGCGCGAGGAACAGGTTCTGGTCGGTGACGAAGGCCGGAGCTGCGCCGACCGGGGTGTCCGGGTGCACCCGCAGGTGCGAGACGTCGAGTCCGAGACCGCGGTAGACCTCCGCCACACGAGGGCTCAAGGGCAGCCCTGGGGGCATGGCGTCGCCGGGCAGGTGGACGACGACCCGGTCGCCGTGGCGGGGGGCGTCGATGCCGGCCGGGGCCTCCCAGGCCGCGCCCGGCGGCAGCGGTCCCAGGTCCACGGCGAGGGTGCTGCCGCGCAAGGTGACAGCGGGGGTGGCCAGTGGCGCCTCGGGACTCCAGTCGTGGACTGTCCACGACACCTCGCCCAGATCGAGGCCCAGGAATCCCACCCTGGTCCGCATGCGTACGACGCCGTCGAGGGAACCGTCGGAGCGGAATCCCGCCCTGCCCGTGACGTCCGCGAACGGGGCGACGCCGGTGAGCACCACCACTCCGCCGTCCACACCCCACTCGGCCCGAAGCGCCGTCAGCCCGCCCGCGACGCGCGGTCCGAGAGCCACGACGGTCGCCTCGCCCTCGGGCCTCGGGACCTTCTTCAGGGACGGGTTCGCCTCGGCGACGACCAGCGACGACGCGGTAGCCGTCCGCTCGGACTTGGCCCGCTCGGCGACCCGGCTCACACCGGCACCGACCTTCCGGACTTCTCGTACTGGCGGCGGATCCCGGTCAGGAGGTGCTCACCGGTGACGACCCGGCCGCCGGCGGCTGCCAGATAGGCGGCCTCCAGGGTCGCCTCGCGGATCTGCGCCCCGGTCAGCGGATAGCGGTGCGCCAGTGCCGTCAGGTCGACGCCACCGTCCACCGGCAGCCGGGAGGGGGCGACCGCGGACCACAGCCGTACGCGCTCGCCCGGCCCCGGTTCGGGGAACTCCACCAGCACATGGATCCGGCGCTGGAACGCCGTGTCGATGTTGGCCATCAGATTGGTCGTCAGGATGACGATGCCGGGGTGCTGCTCGATACGCGACAGGAGGTAGGACACCTCCTGGTTGGCGTACCGGTCGTGGGCGTCGTCGACCTCCGTGCGGGTACCGAAGACCGCGTCGGCCTCGTCGAAGACGAGGATGCAGCGCTCCCGGGCGGCCCGGTCGAAGACCTTGGCCAGCGACTTCTCGGTCTCCCCGATGTACTTCGAGACCAGCGCCGACAGATCCACCAGGTAGGCGGGCAGGCCGGTCGTCCGGGCGATCGCGGCCGCGGTCATCGTCTTGCCGGTGCCGGGCGGGCCGTGGAAGAGCGCGATCAGACCCGCGGCGTTGTCGTGGTGCGCCCCGAAGCCCCACTGCTCCACGACGACGTCACGGTGTGCGATCCGCGCCGTCAGGTCGTCGATGCGGGCCCGCGCGGTCGCGGGCAGGACGACGTCGTCCAGGGTGTGCACCGTGGTCAGCGGCCGGGCCGGGAAGTCGGAGGTCGCGACGCCCGGCTTCGGCGGCAGCCCGAGAACCCAGGCGGCGACCTGCGGGTCCGGCCGCAGTACCCCCGACAGGTCGCCCGGCGGGTTCAGCGACAGCAGGCCGTGGGCCTGCAGCCGCCCTTGGGGCGACAGCATGACCGCCGCGTCCAGCCGGCCCCGGAACGAGCGCGCGGCCAGCGTCCGGGCCACCTCCCCGGTCAGTGCCGAGACGCCGGGGCGGTCGGTGAGCATGCCGTAGAGCGCGTCGAATCGTTCGTCGACGCAGGGGGCGACGGCTGCCGTGAGGACGACGGCCTCGGCCGCCGAGAGGCCCGCGGCGGTGACGATCTCCGCGAGCGGGCCGGTACCGGCGAAGCGCCGGACGTCGGGCAGCCCCTCTGTGTTCTCGTCGGTCTCGTCGGTCTCGTCGATGCTCAGCCGCCGCCCGCAGGGCCCGCCGCGGCGCTCCTCCAGCCGTACCTGGATCAGGGCGTCGAGCATCTCCAGGGCGGCACGCAGCTCGGCGACGGGCGCGGGGACCGCGGTCACGGCCGGAACCGCACGGTCAGGGGCGGCGACCACGGCAGCTTGATCAGGCCCACGGGGTACGGCAGTCGTGTCAGAACGACGTCGAGTGGACGGGTGGCCGCGGTGAGCAGTGCGGGATCGCGGTCGTGGTCGACGACGCCGAGGCGGGTGATCCAGGAGCCGCGGAGGTAGGCGGGCGAGGAGCGCTCGAACCCTGGCAGCAGGGCGGCGAACGAGGTCAGCACGGCTACGGCCGACTCGGCCACCTCGTCCCGCCGGGGCAACGGCACCCGCGGTGCGGCCGGTTCGGGAGACGTGCGTCCGGCCAGCAGGCCGATGAGAGGGTCGTCCGCGAGGGCGGGATCGTCCGGACCGACGATCGCGGCCAGGGCGGCCTCCCGGACCGCCAGGCCCTCCAGACCCGGATGGAGGTCCTCGGCCCGGCGGCAGTGCTCGGCCAGCCATGGATACAGCAGGACCAGGCCGGCGCCCCGGGTGAGGGCCGCGGTGTCGACGGCAGCCGTCGACTCGTCCACCAGCTGTGACAGTTCGGCGAGGATGTCGAGGATGTCGCTCGGTCCGAAAGGGAGTTGGACTCTTGCCGCGACGGAGTCCGCCTCGTCCGCCGGCCGCTTCTTTACATATGCCCCTTCGGACACGGCAGGTGAGGGCGCGGGCAGGGGTTGAGGGCCTGGTGCCGGTGCTGCCGGGCCGGTCGCTGTGGCCCGCTCCGGCACCGGCAGCCGCAGCGCGTGGGAGAGCCCGCGCAGCAGGGACGCCCACGCGTCGGCGCCGAGCTCCTCGGCGACAGCTCGCGTCGTCCCGGAGTCGGCGAGCTCCAGGACGGCCCGCGGCAACGGTGTGCGCGGTTCCGCATCCGGCGCGCAGAGCGCGTGCACGACGGCGAGCACATCCCGCGGCCCGGGCCCGCGTCGGCCCGGCGGTTCGCCGGCCGACGGCCGGGGAACGACCGGCGCGGACTCCCGCCGCACGGCGGTCAGTTGCACGCGGATGGCGTCGGCCCACAACACGGCGAGGGTCTCGTCGTCGTGGGCCGTCACATCCACGTCGAGCCGCACCACGAGGTCGTCCACCTGAACATCGCCGATGTCCGCCAGGGCGCGTTCGAGCGCGGCGGGCAGCGCGCGTGCGGCGACGCCCGCCAGACGCCGCGCGTGCGGCCCGCGCAGGCGTACGGTGTCCACCGCGACGTCGGTCATGTGATCAGCCCGCCCAGGTTCCGTAGCTGTGCGTCGAGTTCGCGCCCGTGTTCCGGGGCGACCCCGGAGGCCTGGACCATCGTGCGGACGCTGCCCAGCACGGCGAGCGTGGCCTCGGCGATGCGCTCCGGGTCCGCCGCCTCGATCGCGGCGTCCAGGTCGGCCCGGGCCCGTTCGGCCTCCGCCGTATAGCGCTGGAAGTTGGGGTTGCGCACATCCGTCAGCGACTGCATCGCGGCCACGGTGGCCTGGGTGAAGGCGGAGATGCCCTTGCCGAGATTCCGGTCGACCACCTTCTCCCTGGGCACCTTTGCCAGGACTTCCACCTTGCCCTCGACCAGGGAGATGCGTTGCTGTACCTCCCGGAAGTGCGTCAACTGGGCTTCGGCGGCGGCGATCCGGACGCCGTAGCCGCTGGTGTCGAAGGTTCCGCCCTTGTAGGACTGGAATTCGCCCTGGAGCGTGGTGAATTCGTTCTTGAGGCCGGACAAGACCGTCTCGGCCGTGTCGATACGGGTCACCACCGTCGCGGTGAGACCGCGCAGTTCGGTGGCGGCGGCCTTGGCGTCGATGGCGGCGGCCACCGCCGCGGGCAGCGCGGCGCCGACGTTGCGCGTGTTGCGCACGGCGGGGACGCGTCCGGTCGCGACGACCTTCCCGGCGGCGTCCTTGGTGAGCACGATGGTGTCCGACGGGCTGAAGCCGCCCGACGGCAGATAGCCCTTCATGGTGCCGACGGCACCGATGCCGACCACCTGGACGTCCGCTACACCGCCCTTGTCCACGATGAACTGCTGCAGCACGTCCTTGACGGTGTCGGCCGGCCGCCCCAGATAGTCCGTGGCGCCGATGACCCCGTCCTCGAAGAAGTCCCAGCCGTCGATCTCGTAGATCTTCCACGGCTGCTTCCACTTCTCCTCGAAGGGCGGATACCAGATCGGATCGCGTGGATGGAGCTTCCAGGAGTCGGCCCACTTGTCCGGGAGCTTCACGGGAGGGAGGAAGATGTTGACGCACCTGCCCCGGACGAGGACCGAACCCTTCGGGCAGAACACCGGGGGCTTGACCTCGCCCTGTGGCACCGGATCCGGTGGTGCGAAGCCCGCGAGCAGTGCCTCAAGTTCGTCCCGGAGCCGGGACGCCGGGTCACCGCACGTCCCCCCGTAGATCGCCTCGGTCAGCCCCCTCGGCGGCTCCCAGGTGTGTCGGTAGGCGCACTCGAACTCCCAGACGTCGCCGACCTGGTGGGCCCAGCCGAGCACCACGCCGGGACGCGTGGTCGTCCGGTCGCAGCCGAGGCGCAGCAGCGCCCGGGCGCGGAGCAGGTCGAGGGTGGCGAACAGCACCATGTTCAGCCAGCCGCTCTTGTAGCCCTTGACTCCGGGTGAGTCCGCGGCCGCGATGGAGGTCGCCTTCAGCTTCGCGATCAGGGCGGCGTCGACAAGCGGCTCGGTGCCGTTGGTGAGCCGCTCCGCGACCGCGTCCCGCAGTGCCGTATAGGAGTTGACCGGCGTCGAGTCCAGAGCCAGCCGGATCGGCTCGGCCTTCAGCAGCTCGTCCGCGGAGAAGTCCATGCGGGTGCCTGTGACCCGGCCGGCCACGGCGTGCAGCGCGACGCCGACGGTGTGCAGCGTCGCATGCCCGGCACAGTCGCTCTCGCCGCAGTCCGGGACGTCAACCGCTTCGTCCGTCGCCTCCAGCACGACGCTGAAGCCGCCGGGAGCGGTATCGATGAAGTCGTACGACGATGTCGCCGCCGCGGGATCGAAGGTGACCGGCCGTGCGGTGGGCAGCACGAGCGGTTCGCCCCGCTGGTCCACGGCCAGCCCCGGCTCGATGGTCACCGTGGTGCCCGAGGCGCTGCCGCCGAGGCCGCAGTTGACCCCGAAGCCGGTCATCCGCCCGACCAGGCGGTCCCGGGCGTGCTGGAATTCCCGGACCATGTTGAGGTCGGCGGCGGTGAGGGTCTGACCGCTCTCGAAGAACGGGTACTGGTTGGCGGTCATACGATTCTCTCCTTGACTGCCTGCGGGCCGTCACGTCGTGGGCAGGCGTCCGACCCCGAGCCGGTCATGGGGGCGGCCCTCGTCGATGCATGCGTGGATGTGGATGCCGTTCTTGTGGTCGATCTCCGACACCGTCGAGCACAGCAGCGCGTTGAGTTCCTGCTGGTGCGTGGCGACCGCGTCGGCGTAGGCCTGCAGCTCCGCCTCAGTGGGGGAGTCGGGCAGCACCGGCGGGTTGCTCAGCGGTGGTTGTGCGAACCGGTCGGGATCCACGAAGCAGACCCGCATGCTCACGTGGGCGGGCGCGTAGCGGTACACGAAGTCGACCGCCTCCTGACGCCGGGTCCATTCGGTGAAGCGCGGGGCGGGGACGAAGAGCGTCGCCGTGTACGGTGCCAAGGTCGCGACGGTGCCCGGCGTCTTGTAGTGCTCCAGCAGGTAGGGCAGCCGGACCACGCCGGCCAGGCCGAAGTACAGGGCGAACCAACTGAGGAAGCCGCGGGGTGTGCCCCGCCGGCGCCACAACCGGGCCGACCGCGCGAGGAACTGGCGGCGCCGGGCCAGCCCCGCCTCGGTCCTCGGCCAGCTCTCCGGGAACACGAAACCGGCCCAGGCCGCCACCTCGTCGTAGGTCGCGAGGTAGGAGCGCAGCAGGGCGTCGGCCCCGGCGTCCAGCGGTACAGCGGAGGGCCAGCGCAGCACGGCGTCCGGGCCGAGGCCGGTCAGCAGGTCCTCCAGCCGCTCGACGATCGCCCGGTTCAGTTCGTCGGCCAGCCCGAGATAGGCGTCCACCTGGGCGAAGGACACCGGGTCCTGCTGGTAGACGGCGGGCAGCTGGGCGGCGAGCCGCGTGTAGTCGGGGCTACGCATTTCCGCACCCCGTGACCAGGGCGAACCGCACCCGCAGACAGGCCGCTTCGGCCAGCTTCGGCACGGCGTTGGCGGGAAGATCGAGGCTGCCGTGGGCCACCGTGCGGAACTCGGCCCCGTCTTCGATCTTCATCTCCAGGTCCGCGACACCCTGTACCGCGGTCTCGGCCACGATCGCCTCGACCACCTCGCTGAACCGGATCGGGGCGCCGGGAATCCAGCCCTCGGCCGGCTGGTCGGTCCGCGGCCACGGGCCTTCTACGGTCCGCTCGGGTGCGGGCGCCCGCGATTCCGGCCGGCCCGCGGCGAAGAACCTGGAGATCCGCGCCCGCACGGCCCTGACCAGCGCGGCCCGATCGACCCCGACGCCCGTGATGAGCGTGCCCTTGACCAGGATGTTCCGCTCCTCCAGCAGGCCCGCACCGACCTCGTCGCAGATGACACGGCGAGGGCCGATGGCGTTCACCCCCGTGCGCCAGTCGGGGAAGGGCGTACCCGCTTCCGGGCCGATCGCCGTCCGCAGCACGGCACGCAGGAAGGCGTCACCGTCGGTCGGATGCTTGTCCTTGGGCTCCACCACCAGAGTGATCGCCGCCGCCTCCGGGTCCACGGGGACGGCCGGCGGCGCCCCGGTGGGCAGGCCGTTCCAGGCGATGCCCCTGAGCCTGCCGCGGACGGCCCAGGCCCGGCGGACCCCGCGGTGCGCCCGGGCCCGCCGCGCGTAGTCCTGCGCGGTCACCGGTTCGCAGGTCAGCGTCTGGATCGGGTGCGGCGGCCAGACATGGGTGCGGCCCCTGGCGTCCTCCAGGTCCTCCGGCACCAGGTCCGGCGGCTGGGGGCCGGCGGCCATCGCGATCTTCACCTCGGCCGGGTCGAGACCGTCCCGGGTGAGCGCGGACCGGGTCGCGGGGGCGGTGTCCGCCGTGGCCGCGCGGACCTCGGCCAGCCGGGCGACGAGCGCCTCCTGGGTCAGTCGGCGCCGCTCCCGGCGTACCAGGGCGACGATCTCCTCGTCCCACAGCGGCAGGATGCCGGTCAGCTCGGCCGCGGCCCGCGCGTCCCGGACGGCGACCGGATCGGCCGAACCCCGCTGCGCGGCAACGGCCTCGGCGACGATATGGGCCTGCTCCTGCGCCACTTGGCGGACCAGCCGGGCCCGCATCAGCGCGATCACGGCCGGGCGCCGACTCGCGGCGAACGCCTTGCTCCACGGCTTCGTCGACAGCAGGGCGCCGGCGTCCACCGCCGACCGACAGGCGCGGATCCTGGGTTCGAGTACGGCGGCCGAGGTGGGCCCGGACGAGGCCAGGGCGGCCGCGATCGCCGTCAGCGAGCCCTGGGGGAGCGTCGTGTGCCAGGACCGGTCGGCGTCCGGCTCCCAGCCCCGTACCTCCAACGGCCAGGCGTCGAAGCGCCGTTCGGCGACCCGGTAGTGCAGGTCGGCCAGGCCGAACGCGGCCGCTTCGACCAGCGTGACGCCCGGATCCACCGGGTTGTGGTCGCTCCACGCGTCCGGGACGGCGCGGGCGAGTCCGTCCATCACGCGTGCCCGGACCGTCTCCCAGTCGGCGTCCGGCTCGACGGGGACGAACGGCACGATCGGTGTCGTCTGCTGCGGGGTCACAGTTGCTCCTCACACGTCAGCACATGAGCCCCGGACGAGCAGTACAGTCCGCGGCACCGGTCCACCTCGACCGCCTCGACCGGCGTCCCCTCGGCGTCGCGCAGCTGGAACGACGTGACGACGTCGATGTCCGGCCGGCGCTCCAGGAACGCGATGAGCGTCGACGCGTACAGGGACTGCCCCCATCGCGTGGGGAGGGTGCTCCCCGGATGCAGCACCGACTCCAGCGCGGCCGTGATCGACTCCTTGCCGCTCAGGGCGTCGATGCCGCGGCGCAGGGCGATCGTCGCGACGACGGTGACCGGGGCGTAGCGCGGGCAGACCACCGCCACCTCGGCGCCCAGTGGGCGGGCCGGGGCGACGGCGTCCATGATGTTCGCGGCGAGGCTCACCGAGGGGCGCGGTGCCGGGTCCGAAGGGCGGTCCGGCAGGACGACCAGGGCGACCTTCCCGCCCTTCCGGGCGCCGTCCCGGTCGGTGTGCGGCAGGCACCGGACGGCGGCGACCTCGGGGAAGGCCTGCGCCACCTGCTGCTCGTAGTCCCAGGGCAGCACGGCACGGTCACGGTGACGGGTGCGCGCGGACGCCCTGGCGCGGTAGGCCGGATCGGGCTCCGGGCCCCGGCCGGGCAGCGAGGCCAGATTGGTCACCTTCCTGACCCCGCGCAGCGGCGAGAGCGTGCCCTTGATCGTCCCCGGCGGCAGTAGGCCGGCCGTACTCGGGTCGGCGCCCGGATCGGGGGCCGCGGAGACGAACTCGGCCTGCACGGCGTCCACATGCACGCCCTGGATCGTGCCGAGCCGCTCGGGCGCGGTCGTCACGAGGCGGATCCAGCGGCCCGCGGCCGCGCCCAGGTCGGCACAGCCCGTCACCGAGCCGGCCGGGACGACGAAGCGCAACAGGCCGGACTCGCGCAGCTGCCGGGATCCGTCCGCGACGGGGAGGTCGTGCCAGATCGTGCCGTCCCACCACTCCCACCGCGCGGACACCCGGTCGGCGGCGCCGCAGGGCGCGGCCGAGGCGATGTCGAAGTACAGCGAGACACTGGACCCCGCGGCCGACGCGGGCAGGTCGAGACCGATCGCCACCATGCCGGTGGCGACCGTGTCCGAGACCGCGCGGCGGAACGGCCGGAACACCCCGCCGTCCTGCTGGACCGTGTGTCGCCACCCGCTGCGGGACTCCACCCGGGTGGCCGCCACCGGCGTGGTCGTGTAGGAGATCGTCACGCCGGAGGCGACCGGCGGCACGGGGGGCGTCGGCATCGTGGGCTTCGGCGTCGTACCGGCCACCGCCCTGCTGGCGAACGCGGCGATGTCCTCCTGGTAGCCCGTCCACCCGAAGTCGCCCTCGGACAGGAAGGCCCGCACATAGTGCCCCGGCTGTCCCGCGACGGCGAACGGCTCGGACCCGAGGGCGCCGGACACGTCGGCGCTGACCGTGCCGAACCGGTCGCCGGCGTCGCCGATCTGCCGCCACTGCCCTTCCACACGGCGCTGCCACACCACCGTGGGGTCGCCCCGGTCCGCGAGGAAGTCGAAAATGGCGCCGAAGTGCTTGGTGTGGGCCGCGCCCACCTCGGCCTGAACGGTCGAGAGCCGTTCCCTGAGGAAGTCCGCCGTGACCGCCGGGATACCGCTGCCGCCGGCCGAGGCCGAGAGGATCCCACCGGCCGCCTGCATCAGGGAGACCGTGACGGTCAGCTGCCGCAGGGCCTTCGAGAACGCTTCGTCCGAGCGCAGATAGAAGGCGTCACCGCGCTTGGCCACGGCGCCGAACGGCTGGAACTCCTTGGTGACGTCCACGGCGCCGTCGTTGTGGAAGGCGGCCTGCGGCGCGAACGGCGTGCGTCCGGTCACCGCGACCTCCACCGTCACGAAGGCCAGCTCCTCCGGCACCGGCACGGTGGCTGGGACGACGCACTCGATCCACGGGGTCTGCCCCGCGGGAGCCCCGCAGCCGTTCGACAGTGTGACCGTGACCGTTGTGCCGGAGACCGTCCCCGTCGTGGTCGGACCGACCCCGCCGTCCGCCGTGGAGCACCGCCACACGGCAGGGGACAGCAGGTGCACACCGATGCCGTCGCCGAAGGTCAGTTCGGCGGTGAGGTCGCCGCCCTCGAAGGACAGTGCCGGGGAGTACACGCGCAGCGTGTGGACGGCGTCCGGCCCGGTGAAGGGGGCCAGCGGAAAATCCGGCGCCTCGTTCGCGATGCCCGGCCGTCCGGGCTCGGTCCCGCCGGGGTGCAGGGTGCGGACGGCGATCAGGGGCGCGCCGTGGGCGGTGAGCGTGTCGAGGGTGGCGTAGTGCCGTTCGTTGCCGAAGGCGTCCTTGCCGCCGCGCAGCAGGGTGCCGCGCGGGACGACGGCCGGCGCGAGGCCGGGCTCGACGGTGATGTGGGCGATCACCCGGTCGGGCAGGGCCGGCAGCCGTGGGATGCCGAGGAGTTGCTCCAGCCAGGCCACGTGGGTCCGGGCAGACAGGGTGGCGGCGTGCCGGTCGAGTGCGGTGTATTCGTGTGCCAGGACGGAGAGCAGGGCCTGGTCCGGCTGTTCGGGCCGGGCGAGGACGTCCCTCTCCTCGTCGTCCGGGCGCGTGAACAGCACGTCGTACCACGGGGTTTCGTCGTCGAAGGGCGTGAGCCGGGCTACGGCCGCCATCGCCTCGACGATGCGCTCCGGGCGCCGGGTCATCGTCCACCTGCCACGTAGAACGGGACGACGAGGTTGTTCGGGCGGCGATGACGGTCGATCCGGTAGGAGACGATGACATCGACCCGGTCGTCGGCCTCCTTGGAGGGCACCGCTTCGACGGAGTCGACGATGACCCGGGGTTCGCCGAGCAGGAGTGCCCGCAGGACGTCGTCCGCGAGCCGGTGGCAGGCGTCGGGGGTGCGGGGCTCGAAGACGTACCGGTCCACGGCGGCGCCGAAGTCCGGCCGCATGACCCGGCTCCCCGGTGTGGTGTGGAGCAGGACGACAAGGGCGTCGGCCAGGTGGTCCTTGCCGTCCTCAGTCACCAGGGACACCGGCCCGGACTCCGGGCGGGCCCACGTCGGCGGGAAGGCCCAACCCCGGCCCACATGGGGGTAGTCGCCGCTCATCCGATCACCACCGTCGGATGGCCGACGGCCACCGCTGCCCCGCAGGCGCAGGAGTCGCCCGCTCGCAGTGCGGGCCGCCCCTGGATCAGCACCGTGGCCGAACCTGCCAGGAACGGTGTCGACGGAGGGTGCGGCGGGGGTGAGGGGATCACGCAGACGTGCATGTCTCCCAGCACCGCCGCGGGCGTTCCGCCGACCAGCACGGTGGGGACCCCCGGTCCGACGACCGTGCCACCGTGCACCGTGGTGTCTCCGACCCGAGCGGCCGCTGGCATGGCGATCTCCCCAGTTGCTAGTTGATGGTGACGAGTGCGCCGTTGAGCGCGAGCGACCCCGACGCCTTGAGGCCGAAGGTCGCGGAGGTCTCGATGGTGGATGGTCCCGAGGCCTTCGCCCGGAGCCTGAGCGAGTCGAGCGTGATGCTCCCGGCCGCCGACGACAGCTTGATGTCGCCCTGCGCCGCGACCAGTTCGATGCCGTCCCCGGACAACCGGACGGCGTTACCCGACTCCGCGTGGGTGAGGACGACCGCGGAATCCGTGTCGTCGAGTACGAGGCTGTGGCCCTTGCCGGACAGCAGCTTTGCCGCCGCCGCTTCGCCGTCCTCCAGGCGCAGGGCATGGCCCTCGGGGGTCGTCAGGGCCCGGACGGCGTTGGTGTCGGCGTCCACCACGACCGGCGGTCGCTGGGTGCCGTTGTAGAGGGACCCGAGGACGACGGGTGTGGCCGGGTCGCCGTCGACGAACCCGACGAGGACCTCCTGTCCCACGTTCGGGACCACGACGGCGCCGTACCCGTCACCGGCGTCGAGGTTGGCCGTCCGGGCCCAGACCCCGTCTCCGCCGTCCGCCCGCCAGGGCAGCCGGACCCGCACCCGGTTCAGCGACTCCGGGTCGTCGAGCGCCTCGACGACACCCAGTACGAGGCCACGGCCGCCGGTCCTCGACGGCGGGACCAGGGCGGGCGGCGACCCCACCTGGAACTCCGTCAGATAGCCGCCGGCGGTGAAGCGATGCCGGGCCGCGGTGACGTAGTGCGGTCCGGACATCCGGGTGCCGACACCGGCGACCGATACCCAGCCGTCGCACCGCAGCGCCGGGTCGCCGTGCACGACACCGGAACCGAAACAGTGCGCCAGCGCCGCCCTGCGCTGTACGGCGACGGCGCGGGCGTCGGCCTCGTCCGAGCCGGCGACGGCTGGGGAGGCGCATCGCTCGTCCCGGGCCGGCCAGCCGGAGTCGGCCGCGGCGGTGTCGTGCGCGGTGCGCTCACCGATGTCGATGCCCGCCGCGGTGGCGCTCTGCTCGGACTCGGCGGCCTCCAGCGAGGCCACGTCCCAGGCCACGCCGACGGCCGAGCCGATGGCGCGCGTCAGGTCCTGGGTCAGATGCAGCTCGACGAGGTCGCGGGTGTAGTCCAGCGCGATCGGCTGCCGCTTCTGCGCGGGCGGGCGCAGGACCAGCGTGCCGCCGCGGACGTAGGTGACCCAGCCCAGCTCGGCCGCGCGGCCTTTGAGCAGCTCCCAGTCGCTGATCCGGTCGCTGACCACGAAGGGCCGGCTGACGCCGTCCGCGGCGTCCGTGGTGAGTGCGTAGTCGGCGGCGACGGCCGAGGCTACATCCGCGTCGGAGACATCGGTCAACTGGCGGGAACGGGGCGGGTGTTCCAGCAGGATCGACCTGCTGCGCCCCTCGACGCGCAGCACCGGACGGCCGCCGCGCGGGAAGTGCGTGGTCAGGGAGGCGATGACGCCGTCGAACACGGTGCTCAGCCGGGAGTGGTAGCCGAGCGAGACCGCGATCGCCGCCCCGGGTTCGAACGGGCCGTCGTCGCTGTGCCGCACGCCGCGCCGGTCCGCGTCCCAGTTCTGGACGATCAGGCTCAGCCGGCCGTGCCGGTTCACCTCCTCGGAGATGTCCAGTTCGACGATGTCCGCGGTCACCAGAGGCTGCAGCGCCGTACCGGCCACGCGTACCTCGAAGGCGGGCCGGTCCCGCTCCGCCGGGCTCATCGTCCGGCCGCCAGCGGCGGGAGGACGAGCAGCTGGCCCGTGCGCAGGCCGCGCGGATTGGCCAGACGGTTCGCCGAGGCCAGGGGACGCCAGTAGGCCGGGTCCCCGTACACCCGGGCGGCGATGGCGTCGAGGGTCTCGCCGTCCTCGACCAGCCAGGTCTGCCGGAGGTCGGGGGAGGACGGCCGGTCCTTCGCGGCCGTCTCCTCGACCGAGAGCGCCTCCTTCAGCGACAGTTTGACCGTGGCCCGCAGTGGTTCGCCCGCCCGGTCGAACAGCTTGTACGTGACATCGGCCTGGGTGAGGATCCCGCGGAACGAGAATCGCCCCCAGTGGGCGTGCACGTAGTACGGCTGGTGGGTGTCGCCCTGGAACCGGGTCAGTTCCAGCAGGGCGTCGAGCAGGGGGCCGATGCTCCCGGGCTCGCCGACCACTCCGGTGCCGTCCAGCAGCAAATCGATCTGGACCTGGTCGGGCTCGCCGCCGCTGAAGGACTGCTGCGGGGCGGAGGTCCCCGCGGACTGCGTGGCCTGGTACAGGTTCTTGCGGGAGAAGGACAGCTCGGTGGGGTTGAGCAGGGCCTGCCAGCGGATTCCGGTGGGCTGTTGGAACTTGATGTCCGCGTAGGCGTCGATGGTCAGCTTGGCGAGCTGGGTCGCGGTCAGGTTCACAGGTCCCACTCCCGGCGGAGGATCTCCAGCACGCGCTCGGCGGCCCGGCGCACGATCACGTCCATGTCCTGTTCGCCCCGGGGCTCGCCGGGCGGCGGGCTCTCGGCCGTTGCGGGGGCGAGCACGGTCTCGGTGACGATCTGTCCGATCACGACGGCCATGTCAGAGCACCTTCTTGAGGGAGAGTCCGTGGTGGGCGATCTCGATGACGTCGATGGCCGCAGCGGACGACTGCGCGTCCAGGTCGGGGCCGGTCAGCTTGGCGGGCCAGCCCCTCGTGAAAGCCCACACCCGGACCGGTGCGATCGCGCCCTCGACCGAGCTCATCAGGATGACGCTGCCGTCCCGCGGCGCGACCAGCCCGCTGACGTGGAACTCGGCGAACCAGTCCCACAACTCCCGTGCCGGACCGGCACCCTGACTGAGCACCAGGTTCGGGAACGAGGCCCGGCTGGGAAATCGGTGGGCGAACCGGTTCTCACCGCCCTCCTGGTACTCCTCCACGCCGACCTCCCCGGCCAGGCCGGTGCACTTGGCGAAGTTCACCGACGCCAGGCCGTCGATGGCCAGGACGAAGTGGGCCGTGGTGAACGGCCTGACGAGGGGTGAGGCCAGCGGCAGCATGAGGTCACCGGGTCTCGATCAGGATGCCTTCGCAGGCGAACTCGACCGACTCGATGGCGACGTCGGTGCCGGTGGACTTCAGGCCCGGGCCTTCGAGCTTGACCGGCCAGGCCTCCCTGATCTTCCAGGTCATCACCGGGTCCCGCTCCTCGTTGAGAAGACTGACCGTGACGTCACGGCGGTCCACGGAGCCGATCGTGATCGAGTTGTACCACTCGAAAAGACCGTTGCCGGCCTCCGTCGGGGCGATGCCCCGCTTCATCGTGACGTTCGAGAACTTGCGCAGACCCGGCTGCTTGCGCGTGGAGAACTGCGGGTCGGCGCCTCCGCGGTACTCGATCACCTCGGCTTCCATCGTCAGACCGCTGACCTCGGAGAAACTGGAGGTCTGCTGTGTGTCCCCCCAGCTCACCGCGAAGTGCAGGGTGGTCATGGGATACATGCGTCAACTCCTACTCGGACAGCCGCTTGTGGCTGAAGCGGACTACGACGAACTCGGCGGGTTTGGCGGGGGCGATCGCGACCTCGGTGATCACGAGCCCCAGGTCGATGTCGGCCTCGGTCATGGTTTCGCCGAGTCCGACCCGTACCCGGTAGGCCTGCTCGGGCTTGGTCCCGGCGAGAGCGCCGGCCCGCCACTGCTGGTCGAGGAAGTTCTCCACCGAGACCTTGATCCGGATCCAGGTCTGGGCGGTGTTCGGCTCGAAGACGACCCACTGCAGAGCCCGGTCGACCGAGGTCTCGATCATGTTGAACAGCCGGCGGACATTGATGTAGCGCCAGGCGGTGTCGTCCGTGGCGTTGCGGGCGCCCCACAACCGGGTGCCGCGCCCGGGGAAGGCGCGGATGAGGTTGACACCGGCCGGGTTGAGCAGGTCCTGCCGGCGCTGGGTGTAGGTCTGGGTCAGCCCGATGGCACCGGTCACGATCTCGTTGCCCGGGGCCTTGTGGACACCGCGCAGCCGGTCGGTCCGCGCGATGACACCGGCCACGAAGCCCGACGGCGGCACGGTGGTGAACCTGTCCGGCGATTCGGGATCGATGGTGACGATCCTCAGGTGCGGTGCGTAGGCCGCCGCGTAGGTGGACGACAGGGTGGTGTCACGCCACTTGACGAGATCCGCGTCGACGTCCGTGCCGGGACCGCCGGTCAGGTCCGGGGTGTCGATCACGGCGAACCGCCGGAAGTTCTCGCAGTGGGTGACGACCTGACCCACGAGGTCGGCCTGCAGCTGTGGGTCTTCCACCGTGACCAGGTCCGGGCAGATCACCATCGCGGGCTCGTCCACCTCCTCCAGCCGTGCCAGACCCTCGCGGAAGTCGTCGTTGGTCGCGGGCCTGTCCGCGCCGATGGTGGCCGCGGTGACATAGAGCGGTGCGGAGGCCTGGGACACCGCGGGGGCTGCGGTGTCCCGTGGAGCGACGGTGATGAGCGCCGAAGCGCCGTTCACCACGCCGTCCTTGGCGAAGTACGAGGGGTGCTCGGTGCTGAGCGACAGCCCGGGGAAGGTCTCGGCGACGCTGCCGTCCACCGTGACGGAGAGCGCGAACCGCTCGGCCGCGACCGAGGCGCTCTCCACCGCGAACAGCCCGAACCGGGTCTGGTCGAGTTTCACGATCGTCGTTCCGGTGGCGAAGCTCAGCACGTAGACGTCGCCGCCGTGGCGGGCGACGCCGGTGATCGGGGCGAAGGCCTTGTCGGCCGTCGCGGTGTCGATCGCGAGCCGGTCCCCGACCCGCGGCGCGACGGCGCAGCGGACCGCGATGCCGGTGTCCGCGTTGCCCTGGAGGGTGAAGGAGGCCTCGGTGTAGGTGTGCGCGTCGTTGGGCGCCGGGGCCAGACCGAAGCCGGAGTCCGTGCGAGTGGCGACGACCGGGGTCACACCGGTGCCGCCCTTGTACGTGACCTGGGCGCCCTTGGGCAGGAACCCGTAGGTGGCCGAGACATGGGCCTCAGTGAGCTTGGTGATGCTCAGCCCCGTGTCCGCCAGGAGCACCGCGGACACGGGCGCGTTCACCGTGACGGGCCCGCTCGGTGGTGGTGTGTCGCCGACGATCTCGAAGCGGTTGTTGCCGCCCTTCCACTCCCCGGTACGCCCGTCGGTCATCGTGATCCGGGCGGCGGCACTCTGCGGCGCGGCGGCCGACAGATCGGCGGCGATGGGTGCGGTGAGGGGGCGCTCGAAGCTCAGGGCCGACATGGGCACGTTGGTTGTGGGCGGTGTGCCCGACGGTGTGTTGGTGAACATCGCGCGAGCCGGGAAGTCCGTCCGGCGGAGCACGAACGCGGCCCCGGCAACGGCGCCCGGCGCGGTGGCGAGGGTGAGCGTGACCGAGGTCCGGGCGGCGACGACATCCGTCACCAGGGCACTGCTGTGGCCGCCGTCCGGCGCCGTCACCACGACCACGTCTCCCTTGTGGAATCCCTTGCCCGACGGCAGGAACAACGTGGTGCTGTTGCTTGCCAGCGCACCGGCGACGACCGAGCCGGGCGGCATCTCCACCGCGCCGCTCGCCTTGAGCATGACGGTGTTCGACGTCACCGACTCGACGGTTGCGGTCACCGGCGCTTTGGCGCTTCCCGTCGGCACGAGCACGATGGCGTCGCCGGGCCGCAGCCCGGTCGTGGTGGGCACCTGCAGGGTGGCCGTGGAGGTTGTATTGACTGAGACCGTGCTGCCCGTCGTCTCCGCCCGGTAGAAGGCTCCGGAGGCTCCGCCGGTGTCGGCGCGGACGCCGATGCCCAACGACGACGCCCAGGCCCCCGGCGAACCCGCGGTGACGGCGAAGCTGCTCCTCGCGGACGCGTCGAAGACCTGCCAGGACGCCGCGGTCGAGGGATCCACCCGGATCACCCAGGCCGCCGGCCCGCCGTTCTCGAAGTAGCCGAAGACGGACTCCCCGGTGAAGCCGCGCGAGGTGGGCGCACCAAAGGTCCGGACGTAGTCGCCCCAGCCGGTGACGCGGGTCGGCTTGAGCGGCGGCCCCTTACGCGTCGTACCGAGGATCGCCACCACGCTGGTCGGCGCGGCGGTGATCGGCTGCGGCCCGGACGGGACCTCCTCGATGTACACGCCGGGCGATTGATACGTCACGGGTCCTCCTCAGCTGATGGTTCATGTCGTGTCGACCAGTCGGATCCGGGTCGCCACGGACAACCCGTTCACGGAGACGGTGCGCAGCAGGCTTCCGTCGACCAGGAGTTCCGCCGGGGTGAATGCGGCCGTCCACTCGGTGAGGGCCGAGGAGTAGACGCCGGGCGCCACTTCGGGCAAGGCGATCTCGGGCTTCGGGCTCGGGCCCTTGGTGGCCTGGGCGGTGACCGTCCGCCCCGTGCGGGGAGCGCCCGTGGTCGGCGTCACGAGCGTCACGGTCAGGGTCATCGGGACAGGGTGCAGCGGCTGTTCGATCTCGGTCGCGTCCAGCTCGACCAGCAGGGTGTACGGCGGCCAGTCCGGCTCCGGAGGGAACACGAGCAGTCGGGCCAGGGCGCCGTCCGTGACGGTGACGGCGAGGTGCGGGGGAGTGGACGGGACGGCGACGTCCGTGCGCGCGGTGACGACGACGCCGCCGGGGAGCGTCCGGACGGCCCATCCGTGCCGTGCCGCGGTGAGCCGGGCGGTGAGCGGGCCGATCGGTGCGCCCGTGGAGGCGTGGACCAGGCGTACGTGGTGCCGCAGGCGGGTGGTGCTCGTCGCGATGCTCACGGCGCCCTCACATACTCGACGCGGTGCTCGACCACCCGGCCCGCTCCGTCCTGCTGGAGCACGGGGACGGGCGCGACGTCCACCTCGTAGAACAGGGCGAGCCGGCCGGGCCGGCCGAGCGCGCCCCAGATCTGGTTGCGCTGGTCGTGGGTGGGGCCGACCAGCCGGATCGTGAGGGTCTCGACCTCGTCGGCCAGCGGGGGTTTGAGCATGTGCCGGCGCAGGATCGGCGTGGTGTGGAAGGCCTGGACGATACGGGCCAGCCGGCGCTGTGCCTCGTCGTGGTCGCCCATGAAGGTGGCCACGTAGTGCAGTTTCAGGGCCAGCGGTGCGCGCACCAGTCCGGCCGCACCGTCGGTGAGAGGGAGATTGCGCAGGTGTTCGTGCTCCTCCAGGGCGATGAGCGCGAGGACGCCCTTCCCGTCGGGCAGCGGCGACTTGTCGGCCTGGGAGAGGGAGTGCAGGACCATCCAGGGACCATGCTCGGGAGTGGCCTGGTGGATGACGTCGCGCAGGGCCTGACTGACCTCGGTGATCACGAGCGCCCCCGGTTCCTCGGCACCACGTCGTGGCCTCTCTCTCGTGGACTCAGCGTGGACTTGCGCACTCACGGGAGAACCACGGCTGAATCACGGCCCCGTCACCGTGCCGTTCGGTCCGGTGGTCCACGGACGATCGGCGGATTCCTCATGATTCACGGACACGCTGCGTGATCAGGGCGCCGCAATGGCCTGCTGTCCGAAGTCTCCTTCGAACGAGTGAGGGAGACGGTTCGACTGGCCGAAGACGGTTCATACGAACGCCACTTCGCGCTCTCGCGCGTGGCCGGAACAGGAGGTCGGGCTCAGGACATGCCGCGGAGTTGGTCGAGTGCGCGGTCCATGGCGGTGGCCAGGAGCCCGATGCCCCGCCGGGCTCGTTCGAATTCGGTGATCAGCGTGGCTACGGCCCGCGACCTACTGCTGCTTGCGGTGTGCAGCCGTGCGTAGGTGGCGACCGTCTCGGGCATGGGACCGACGCCCAGTTCTTCGAGCAGGACGGCGCGACAGTGTTCGAACTGCCGCTCCGCCAGATCCAGTCGGCCGGCGGTGCCGTACGCCCGGATCAGATGCCGGTACAAGTCCTCGCGGAGCGGCTCCAGTTCGAGGGCGCGCTCGCCGTACGCGGTGATCGCCGGGACGTCACGGCGTACGCCGTAGTACTGGATCAAGTGGTCGAGTGCGGCGAGGTGGAGGGTGTCGATCCGGCATCGGGCCGTCATGACCCAGGAGTCGTCGCAGGTCTCGACCAGCCGGCCCCTGCGCAGCGACAGGGCGCTGTGCAGTCGGGCGAGGTCCGCCTCGTCCAGGTCGGCCGGTGGGATCCGGAGGACCGACTCGACCAGGCCCTGGAACCTGGTCGCGTCCGTGGCGACGCCGACATCGGGACTCAGGGCCACCGTGCGCCAACTGTCGCAACCCACGATCTCCAGGCCCGTGCCGGCCCGGACTTCGCACCTGAGGCGCCACAGTGCGGTGTTGAGACGCCGACGGGCCAGGCGCTCGGAGCAGTCCTCGAAGAGGTGGGCGGCGGCGACGGAACGTGGCCGGCCTTCCGGCGGCGCGAGCGCGAGGTAGGCGCAGAGGGTGGTGGCGCCCGGCGAGAGCCGGACAGGCTCGCCCTCGAAGGACACGCTGGGCGGTCCGAGCAGCTTGAGGCTCAGCGTGGGCGGTGGGGAGAGCTGGGCGGCGGGCACCAGGAGTGCGCCCTGAGGCGGGCCGGTGTGCTTGGGCGTCGCTGGTCCTTCAGGCGTCATCCATGGCCTCCCCCTGGCCGGTGGGCGCAACCGCAAGTTACTCCGAATTCGTGCGTGGGGGGACCTAATTGGCGGAAACGTGACAGGACGCGACGGCCTGAGGCGGCGCCCTCCCGAGGGCTGTCATGGGCACGGCAGGAAGGGTCATTCTTCCAGCCGAGCCCCCGGCGTGTATCGATCCCGCGCCCCTGGGTACGCGGACCCCGCGGCACGGGAATGGGGTGACGACCATGACGCTGTTCCGTGATCGTGGGCATGCCGGACGGGAGCTGGCCCAGGAGCTGCGGAGCCGACACGAGAAGCGGGCCTTCGAGGATCCCGTCGTCCTCGCCCTCCCGCGGGGCGGGGTGACCGTGGCCCAGGAGGTCGCCCGCGCGCTGGATGCCCCGCTCGACGTGCTCGTCGCTCGCAAGATCGGCGCGCCCTTCCAGGAGGAGTTCGGTGTCGGCGCGATCTGCGGCGACGATCCTCCGGTCTTCGACGACTGGGCCCTGGGCCGGCTCGGCCTGACCCCGACCACCCTGGCACCGATCGTGGCCCGCGAGCGCGCGGAGCTCCATCGCCGCGAGGAGCTCTACCGGCACGGCCGTCCCGCCCTCGACCTGCGCGGGCGTACCGTGATCGTGGTCGACGACGGACTGGCGACGGGAGCGACGGCCCGGGCCGCGCTGCGCTGGATCCGGGGCCGTTCGCCGGAGCGGGTGCTGCTGGCGGTGCCGGTCGGCTCGCCCGAGGGCGTGGAGCTGATGAGCCGGGAGGCCGACGAGGTGGTCTGTCTGCACCGGCCGGTCGACTTCATGGCCGTCGGGCTCTGGTACGACGACTTCCAGCAGCTGACGGACGCCGATGTGCTGGCCGCGCTGCACACCGACGCGTGAGGGCAGACGCTGCACATCGACGCGTGATGGTAGAAGCGGAGCATGACTCCATCTCTTGTGCCCGGAATCGACACTCCCGACCGCCGCGGCCGTACCGGACTCGACCGGACCGGCCTGGACCTGACCGGCAACCCGCGCGTGAAGGTGCGGGACGTGAAGCTGCTCTCCAGCCACTGGTACATCGAGCGGACCACGACCTTCGACTTCCGGCATGCCGACGGCACCTGGAGCACTCAGGAGCGCGAGACCCACGACCGGGGCAACGGCGCCACGATGCTGCTGTACGACGTCGAACGCGAAACCGTGCTGCTCACCCGCCAGTTCCGCTTCCCGGTGTATGTCAACGGCCACCCCGACGGGATGCTCGTGGAGACCCCGGGCGGGCTCCTCGACGAGGACGACGAGCACCCCGAGATCGCCGTGCGCCGCGAAGTGGTGGAGGAGACCGGCCACACCATCGGGGCCGTACAGCATGTGTTCGACGTCTATATGAGCCCGGGTTCGGTCACCGAGCGGGTGAGCTTCTACGCGGCGGAGTACGGGCCGTCCACCCGGACCCACGAGGGCGGTGGACTGGACGAGGAGGGCGAGGACATCGAGATCCTCGAACTGCCCTTCCGCCGCGCCCTGGAGATGATCCGGACCGGGGAGATCGCCGACGCCAAGACCATCATGCTGCTCCAGTGGGCGGCGCTGGAGGGGCCGTTCGCCAAGTAGGCGGTCCCGCACTTGACTTGAAGTGCGCTTCAAGCTGAAGACTCCCTCTCACGCACCCAACGGGAGGAATTCCGGCATGAAGTACCGCACGATCGGCACCGACCCGCAGCACCGCCGCGAGGTCAGCGTTCTCGCGCTCGGCGCGATGCTGTTCGGCTCACGCACCGACGAGGAGACCTCCTTCGCTGTACTCGACCGCTATGTCGAGGCCGGCGGGAACTTCATCGACACCTCCGACAACTACGCCTTCTGGGAGGACGGCGGCCAGGGCGGTCAGAGCGAGGAACTGCTCGGCCGGTGGCGGCGCAGCCGGGGCGTCGGCGACGAGATCGTCATCGCCACCAAGCTCGGCGCTCGCCCCCTGGCCCCCGGCACCGGCTACGTCGACAACCCGGAGGGCCTGTCGGCGAAGGTGATCCGGGAAGCCGCCGAGCGCAGCCGGGAACGGCTCGGGGTGGAGAAGATCGACCTGCTCTACGCGCACATCGAGGACCAGCGGGTGCCGCTCGCCGAGACCGTCGAGGGGTTCGCCGCGCTGGTGGCCGAGGGTACGGTCGGCCTCCTCGGCGTCAGCAACCACGCCGTGTGGCGGGTGGAACGGGCCCGCGCGCTGGCGGCCGCCGCCGGACTGCCCGGCTACCAGGTGCTCCAGTACCAGCACAGCCATCTGCGCCCGCGCTTCGACATACCGAGCGACCTCTTCCCCGACGGCAGCCTCGGGCACGCCGGCGCCGAACTCCTCGGCTATCTGCGTGCCGAGCCCGACCTCACCCTGGTCGCCTACTCGCCGCTGCTCGCCGGCGCCTACACCCGGCAGGACAAGCCACTTCCGCCGGACTACGACCACCCGGGCACCCCGGCCCGCCTCAAGGCGCTGCGGGAGGTCGCCCGGGAGGCCGACGCGACCGTCAACCAGGTGGTGCTGGCCTGGCAGATCGGCGCGGAGCTCCCGGTGATCCCGCTGGCCGGGGCGTCCTCGGTGGCGCAGCTGGAGGAGAACCTGGCCGCGGTGGATCTGGAGCTGACGGGGGAGCAGCGGGCCAGGCTGGATGCCGCTCACTGAGAACGGGGCCGCAGTAGGCTCCGAGATGGAGCCGAAGGAGAGTGGATCATGCCTGTGTTCCCCACCGAGCGGTCCGTCCGTACCACCCCCGAAGGCCTGCTGTGGGAGCCCTGCGAGCGCTGGGTGCGCGGGGTGAAGGGCGAGGTCACCGTCGTCGACAGCCGACACCCCGTCCTCGTCTGGGAGCCCGAGGGGATCCCCGTCCCGCGCTACGCCTTCCCGCGCGAGGAGGTCCGCACCGACCTCCTGCGCCCGGCGGAGAAACCCCCGACGGGCACCCACACCGGCTCGACGATCTTCTACGACCTCGAAGTCGACGGAGCGCGCGTGCCGAACGCCGCGTGGACGTTCCCCGCCGCCGATCTGGCCGGACACATCGCCTTCGAGTGGTTCCTGCGCCGGGACGACGGCCTGGACCACTGGTACGAGGAGGAAGAGGAGATCTTCGTCCACCCGCGCGACCCGCACAAACGCGTGGACGCGGTGCGCAGCAGCCGGCATGTCCAGGTGGAGATCGACGGCACGGTGGTCGCGGACACTCGCCGCCCCGTGCTGGTCTTCGAGACCGGACTGCCGACGCGCTACTACGTTCCCGTCGAGGACGTCCGCCTGGACCTGTTCGAGCCGACCGAGCACCGAACGTCCTGTCCGTACAAGGGCACAGCCCGCTACTGGACCTACGCGGGCGAGGCCGACGTCCCGCGGAACATCGTCTGGAGCTACCCGGAGCCACTGCCCGCGGTCGGCGCCATCGAGGGACATCTGGCGTTCTTCAACGAGGCCGTCGATCTCGTCGTGGACGGCGAAGGCCTGGAACGTCCGGTCACGCTCTTCAGCAAGTCGCTCAGGAGGTGAACCGGTCCAGCAGGGCGTCGAGCCCGGCGGCGAGCCCCTCCGGACCGCCCCGCTCGGCCAGCGCCGGGGCCGCCTCGCGCAGCCGGGGCAGCTCCTGGGGCGGCATCCGGTGCAGCCCCAGCCGGAACGCGGGATCCGGCTCGTCCGGGTTGTCCACCATCTCCCGCAGTTCCACCGACACATAGCCGAGCAGCCAGGCGGTGAAGGCACGGAACACGGCCGTGGAGCGCTCCTCGTCGAACCCGGCCTCGCGCAGCAGCGCCAGCACCCGCTCGTGGTCCTTCAGCACGGCCAGGGGGCGGCGGGCAAGCGGTACCGCCAGCATGCGCGTGGACAGCAGCGGCACCGCCTGCGGATGGGCGAGGCAGACGTCGTACATGGCCCGGGCGACCTGGTGCAGCCCCTCCCGCCACCCGGTCGCCTCGGGGCCGGCGGCCAGGCCCTCCTCCAGTTCCAGATAGAGCGCCTCGACCAGGCCGTCCAGCAGGGCGTCCTTGCTGGAGGCGTACCGGTACAGCGCCATCGCCTCCACGCCGAGTTCACCGCCGAGGCGGCGCATGCTCAGCGCCGACAGGCCTTCCCGGTCCACCAGCTCAAGGGCGCTGGCCAGCACCCGCTCCCGGCTCAGCCGGCCGTAGCGGCCCCGGTCTCCGGCACGTCTGCCGGGCGCAGGCTTCTTGTCACTCGCCATGGTCGCGACCTCGGGTCTCTGTCGGGGCAGACGGCGTGCACGTACGGAGGAAGTGTACAGAGTATTCCGAGCGCCGTCAGCGCTTGCACGCCGTCATTTACGACTATAGATTGGTATTATATTTAATCGTTAGGGGGCTGATCGTGAACTCGAAAAATGGAGCGCCCATCACGGTCATCGGTGCAGGGCCGTACGGCCTCGCTGTGGCCGCCCATTTGAAGGCTCAGGGAATTCCGTTCAGGATTTTTGGCGAGCCGATGGAAGGCTGGCTCTCCCATATGCCAAAGGGAATGTACCTGAAGTCCTCTCCATTCTCGTCATTCATTTCCGCCCCGATGCCGGGCTGGAGACTTGCGGATTACCGTGTCTCGGAAGGTAGGGCTTCCGGTGACGAGCGGGATCCGGTACACATTTCCGAGTTCGTGCGGTATGGACTCTGGTTTCAGCAGCACTGGGCACCCGAACTCGAACAGGTGACAGTCCGCCGAGTGGAAAAGGGGCGTGGCAGAGGTTTTTGGATCACCTTGGATTCTGGTGAGGGGTTCGAAAGCCGAGCCGTGGTCCTTGGCGTGGGAATTGTGCGATTCGCCAACGTGCCGCCCGTGCTGGCCCATATGGTGGACGACGGGCTTGTCTCCCATACGGCGGAGCACGTGGACCTGTCGGGGTTCGCCGGACAGCGGGTGGCCGTGGTGGGGGCGGGACAATCGGCGCTGGAGAGCGCCGCTCTGCTGCACGAGTCGGGCGCGCAGCCCACGGTCCTCGCCCGTGCCGGCTCGCTGGTCTTCGGTCCCCCACCGCAAACCGAGCGCCCTGTGGAACGTTCGGCACGGGTGCGGCTGATGTACCCCAATTCCCTGCTGGGTGATGGATGGCCGCTCGTGGCGTGCAGCAGGGGGCCCGCCGTCTATCGGCGTCTGCCCGACCGGGTTCGCGCCCGGCTGCTGCGGACCGTTCTCGGACCATACGGCGCGTGGTGGCTCCGGGATCGGGTCGAGGGGCGTGTGCCGGTGCGGTGCGGCGTCCGCATCGGCTCGGCGAAGCCCGACCTCGCCGGGGGCGTACTGCTTGAGCTGGAAGGCCCGGACGGAGACCGGCAGACGCTGGAGGCCGACCATGTCATCGCCGGCACCGGTTACCGTGTGGACGTCGACCGTCTGGAGCTGCTGAGCGCCGAACTGCGCCGCGAGGTCGTCAAGAACGCCGGTGCCCCTCGGCTCTCGCCCGATTTCGAGTCCTCGGTTCCGGGTCTCTTCTTCACCGGGCTGGCCGCGGCTCCCACGTTCGGACCGCTCCTGCGGTTCGTCTGCGGGGCAGGATTCGCCGCCCGCCGTATCAGCACCGCGCTTCGCGCAGTGGCTTGGTGAGACGCCGTGCGACCGTGCCGCTGAAGAGGACTGACTCGACCACCGCAGGCAAGGGATCGTCCCAGCTCAGCCACGCGCGTTCGACTCCGTGGCGGGGCAGCATCGTGGACGGGAAGCGGCGCTCCTGCCAGGCGCCAATGGTGGCCGACAGCAGATCCAGTTGGCCCACCACGAACTGCCGGCCATGTACCTGCGGCCCGCCGGGGACCTGTTGCCCGGTCAGATCCAGGTACATCGCCCGGACCGCGTCGATGCCCTCCTCGGACTCGAAGAGCCGGAACTGCGCCCCCAGACGGGGATTGAAGTCGACCAGCTTGTAGAGGCCGTCCCGTCGATCGAAACGCCAGTCGAGATCGGCCAGGCCGCTGTACCCCGTCAGCCGGCACAAGTCGCCGGCCAGTCCGGCGAGCCGGGGGTTGGGCCAGGACCAGGCCCGGGTGGTCGCGCCGCTGCGCACCGGCCAGGACCGGACCTTGTATCCCGTGAAAACCGCCTTTGGCGTGCCTTGCGCTCCGCAGTAGAGGTGGGTGATCCAGTCCTCGCCGTAGGAGGCGGGGATGTACTCCTGCATCAGAACCGAGGGCGTTTCCGCCGTCCCGATGACGTCGAGCAGCTCCACCTCGTCGGACACCATGGTGGTGTGTGTGACGACAGGCGCACGTAGCCTGGTGTACGCCTCCAGGTTCTTCAGCACCAGCGGGTAGCCCAAGTCGTGGCCGCACGCGAGGAGTTCCGCACGATCGGCAGGCGCGAAGGCACGAGGTGTGGGCACGCCGTATTCGGTGCAGATGCGGCGCAGGCCGTCCTTGCTCGTCAGCGCGCGGGGCAGCGCGGCCGGGACGGGGGGCAGCAGGAACCACTCCGCCAGACGATCGGCCTGCTCGGCCAGCAGTACGGCGGACTCGTCGTCCGTGGGTACGGCGACTGCCCTGCGGCCGATCGCGCGGCCGAGCCGCAGCAGTGTCGAGGTGAGGGCTCGGGGATCCTCCTGTCCTGTCGTCGGTACGACGAACCGGCCGGCGAGATGGCGGGACACGGCGCACGGGGTGAACCGGTCCTCGACCATGGCGTACACGGGCACGCCCGCCCTGCCCAGGCTCCGCAGCGCGCCGAGGCAGCCGTGGTTCTGCGGGGAGGGGCCCACTTTCACGAGCAGCGCGGGCACATCGTGGTTCATGGCGGCTCGGCCCTTCGTCAGTACGCCCCGGTCCCGCGGATGACCGCGCCCGGGGTGCGTGCCAGGATGCGCAGGTCCAGCGCGGTCGACCAGTTCTCCACATAGCTCAGGTCGAGGCGCACCCGCTCCTCCAGCGGAAGCTCGGAGCGTCCGCTCACTTGCCACAGTCCGCTCAGTCCGGGCTTCACCAGCAGGCGGAGCCGTCTGATGTCCTCGGGCAGTGCGAACGTCTCGTCCGGGGTCAGCGGCCGTGGGCCGACGAGGGACATCCGGCCCGCCACCACGTTCAGCAGCTGGGGGAGTTCATCCAGCGACCAATGACGGAGGAACGCTCCTACCCGGGTGATCCGGGGATCATCGACGATCTTGAACAGGGCGCCGTCGCCGTACTGGTTGAGTGCGGAGAATTCGGCCCTGCGCCGCTCGGCGTCCTGGTACATGGTCCGGAATTTCAGCACGGTGAACTCCTGGCCGCGCAGCCCGATCCGGCAGTGCCTGAACAGGGCGGGGCCGGGGCTGTCGAGCCGTATCAGGACGGCGACGGCCAGCATCAGCGGGGCGAGGAGGACGAGGCCGGCAGCGGCGAACGCCCGGTCCGCGAGTTCCTTGGGGACGCGGGGGAGCCGGGAGAGGGTCGGCGCGTGAAGCTCCATCAGCGGGAGCCCTGCCAACGGCGTCACTGCCACCCGGGCGGCCGCCACATCGGCCAGTACCGGCGCGAGCAAGAGCTCTGCTCCGGCCGCTTGGAGCTGCCAGGAGAGCCTCCGGAGCTCATCGGCCTCCAGCCCGGGGCTCGGCAGGGCGATCACCGCGTCGCAGCCGCTCTGCCGTACCGCCGCGGCCGTGTCGTCCACGCCGCCGTACGAAGGCACCCCGTCGGGCACGACACGGTCGGCGTGGGCGGGATCGGTCAGGCAGGCGCCGACGATCTTGAGTCCGCAGTCGCTGTTCCGGTGCAGCAGGGAGATCAGATCGGCGGCCGAGGAAGCGGATCCGACCACCACCGCCCGCTCGAGATTCCGTCCGTGGTGCCAGGCCGCGCGCATCCGCAGTCGCCGGGTCTGGCGCAGCAGGAGCGTGGCCGCCACGGTGAGGGGCAGCGCGAAGAGCGTGTCATGCAGCGGGCCGGCCTCGGGCACGAACCACCAGGCCGCGCTCGCCGCCACGGCGATCAGCCCCGCGGCACGCAGCGCCCGGCGGAACTCGTGTGTCCCTTCACGCAAGCAGTGCTGTTGGTAAGCCCCATGCAGTGCGAGGCCGAGGAACCATGCGGCAGGCAGCGCGGCGAGGACGAACCACCGGTCGAAGAGGAGCAGGACGGTGACGGAGGCCGCGAGTGCGGCGGTCATGTCCGTGGCCATGAACGGGATCGTCGGCACATGACAGCCGCCGGTCCGGTGTGGTGTGTCGGGGATCGCTCGCTTCACTCGCCGCGGCGTGTCCCTTCGGGCTGTCCTGAGCGTGCTCATCGGGTAGCGCCCCTCGGAACTACGGTCCCCCCTATGTACATTTACGTTGTAAATATACATATTCGCCCCAGATGCTTGTCGAGGTCAAGTGCTGGGCTTGACGCGGTGGAGCTGTGGCGCGGAGAGTGTATGTATACGACGTAAATCAGGCGCCTGTTTCCGGGGAGGCCGTTGTGATGTCGACGATGCCGAGCAGCCGGAGCATCCTGCACATCGCGCAGTCGAGCGACGGGGGTGTCGCCACCGTGGTCGCCGGTCTGGTCGGCGGGCAGTGTGCCAGGGGCGACCGAGTCGTCGTCGCGTGCCTGCCGGGGAGCCGACTGGCCGCGCGAGCCGCGGGGGCCGGTGCCGAGGTCCTGGCGTGGGAGGCCGGCCGAGCCCCGGGTCCTTGGCTGCTCCGCGAGGTGGACGCGCTGCGGGGCGTCGTGGACTCGGCCCGCCCGGACGTCGTCCATCTGCACAGTTCCAAGGCGGGTCTGGCCGGGCGGATCGCTCTTCGTGGGCGTTTGCCCACGGTGTTTCAGCCCCACGCGTGGGCCTTCGATGCCGTGACAGGACTCTTGCGCATGGCCACCGTTCGGTGGGAAAGGACCGGCGCTCGGTGGGCGCACCGGCTGGTCTGCGTCAGCGAGGGGGAACGCGCGCAGGGCGAGGCCGCCGGAGTCCGGGCTCCGTATGTGGTGATTCCCAACGGGGTGGACCTCGATCACTTCGATGACCCGGGCGGCTCGACACGTGCGGCGGCCAGACGCCGCCTGGGCGTGGCCCCCTCGGCACCGCTCGCGGTGTGCGTCGGGCGACTGTGCCGGCAGAAAGGTCAGGACGTGCTGCTCGGGAGCTGGGGAGGAGTCGTCGACCGTATCCCCGACGTGCGACTCGCCCTGATCGGTGACGGGCCGGACCGGGAGATGCTGAAGGAGCGGGCATCCGCGGCGGTGGTCTTCGCGGGAGCGGTGGAGGACCCCCGGGACTGGTATCTCGCGGCGGATCTCGTGGTGCTTCCTTCGCGCTGGGAAGGGATGGCACTCGCACCGCTGGAGGCCATGGCGGTGAGTCGTCCGGTGGTGGTGACCGACGTGGCGGGCGCACGCGAAGCGCTTCCGCCGGGCCACGCCTCGCGCTCAGTGGTGCCGCCGGACGATCCGCGGGCCCTCTCCGACGCGGTGGCCTCCCTGCTGTCGGACCGCACGACCTGTGCGGCGCTGGGCCGGCAGGCCCGCACTCATGTGCAGCGACACCACGGCGTGGACCAAGTCGTCGAGCACATGTACACGGTGTACGAAGCTGCCTGCGGCACCTGGGACATGAGCAAAGGCCGCTCGCCGGGAGCCCCGGCCGCTCACCGTGTACCGAGGACCGGGCGGAGAGTAGGCGGCTGAGAGCCGCGTCGGACCTGCGGCCCGCTCAGTGCCGGCGATCCTTCATCCGTAGGGTCAGTCCGTGGACCGCCCCCGCCGTCTTGGCGAGATCACGTACGGCCGTGACCAGGGGGATGACGGGCAGGGCGGACCAGTGCCGCCCACGCACGGCCCGCGCCACCGGCAGCGACAGGTAGGTGAGGGCCGCGGCAGCCACGAGGGCCCGGGCACCAGGGCCTCGCCGTACCGCGACCGGAGCGACGAGGTAGGCGACCGCTCTCAGGATGTCGCGGCCCAGCAGTCGGCCGTCGGCCAACTGCCCGTTGCCCTGGCCGTAGCGGTAGTACATCACCGCGGTCCTGCGCATCGTGGGCCGCTGCGCCCAGTCCACTTCGGCGGACGTGACCAGTGCAGCACGACGGCCTGCCGCAAGGACATCCCGGGCGAACGCCAAGTCCTCGGCTGTCTTGAGGCGTTCGGAGAACCCGTCGGCGTCCTGCCACGCCGCGAGGGTGAAAGCCATCGAACGACCGCTGGGCGTCGACGCGTCGAACGCCCGGCCGAGAAGGCGGGTGTACACGCGCGTCCAGGGTCCCGGATGGCGGACCTCTTCCGGCACCGGGTACCCCACCAGGGCCATGGCCTCGGCCGACACCCCGTCGCTGCTCACTCGGTACGCGCCCGTCAGCAGGTCGGCGGGGAGCGGTTCGGCCCATGCCGCGCGCAACCGGGCCAGCCAGTCCGGAGCAGGGACGCAGCCGGCGTCGGTGCAGGCGATGAGGGAGTTGCGGACCGCACGGACGCCGGCGTTGCGCGTCGCGGGGAGACCTTGATGGGGGCATCTGAGGACGCGCACCCTGGAGTCGCGGGCGGCCCAGGCGGTGGCTCGATCCGCGGTGTCGTCGGTGGAACCGTCGTCCACCACCACGATCTCGTCGCCGTCCACGGTCAGTTGCGGCAGCAGCAGTTCCAGGAGCCGATCGACAGCCTCCCCCTCGTTCCAGAAACAGGTCATCACCGAGACCGGAGCCGTCCCGGTCAGCCCGGCGCCGGACAGCCGCGCGGCCTCGGCCAGAGCCTGCGCCAACAGGTCCGCGCACGAAGGGAGACCGGGAGGAGCGGCGGTCGCAGACGGCACGGCCCCGCCCGCCGCCGCGGGGCCGCCGTGCGCCGAGAGCCGATGCAACGCCGCGGCGAATTCGGCCGGTTCCGCGGGCGGCACTGTGACGACGACCGGTTCTCCCGGCCCCCGGGTCCGGTCGGCGGCCGGATCCGGGACCGTGGTGATCACGGGAACTCCGAAGGCCATCGCCGCGCTCGCGACCGGCCCCGTACCGACCGGCTTCGGCCCGTCGCCATGCGGCGTCCTCGGCAGTACGGCGACCGCGTCGGCGGCGGAGAGGAGGCACCCCATGTCCGACCTCCGGCTGGTGAAGTCCACCCGGTCGGCCAGGCCCAGGTTGTTCGCCAACGCCACAAGCCGCCTGCGCTCGTCCGGTCCGGCAGGATCGGGGGGACCGATCACGGCCAGCCTCCAGCGCGACAGCCCGGGCTCGGCGAGAGCCGTGATGGCGTCGTCCACACCACTGTTGCTCACCGTGTGCGCGGCAGTGAGCAGCAGCAGTTCGTCCTTTCCGAGTCGTACGCCGTGCCGGACCAGCTCCGCACGCGCGATCTCGGGGGCCGGCCCGGCACGGTCCGAGGCGGGACAGGGCACCAGCGTCGCCTCGGGATGCTTCGAGGCGTGCACCAGGGCGGGGGCGGTCGCTACACAGCCGTCGGTCAGCGCGGCCAACAACGCCATGACAGGTCCGTCGAATGTGTGGTCGTGCTTGACCCACACGCACCGAACCCCGGCGAGCCAAGCTGCCGGAGCGGCGATCAACGCCGCCCCGACTCCGTTGGCGAGGAGCACATCAGGGGGGTTCGCGCGCAGATGCCGTATCAGCCACAGGGTCGTGGTGCCGAGAGCCGCGACGGAATCGCCGGTGGCACGCACGAAGCTCGGTATCCCTCGGTGCGTGAACTCGTCCCGCAGGGGACCGTCCGTCGGCAGCACCGCCTCGACCGCCAGCCGGTCCGTGGCATCCAGCAGGGAGAGCAGCCAGGTCTCGGCCGCACCGACGACACCGGTGGGTGTCACCACGGTGACGCGCAACTGATCCGTCATGGGGAATCACTCTCATCCATCGTTGCCTGGGGCCCGGTCACGTCCGGCTGGCCCGGCCGACGAGGGAGTGCAGGGCCGGACGCAGCCCGGGGACCCGCCCGGACATCCGCCGTAGCGTCGAGTAGCCGGGGCGTGTCTTCATCCGGAAGGTGGTGTCCGTGTCCACGGCGTTGACATCGACACGGGGCACGGCGAACCGCCCCGCCTTCTCGTAGATACTGAACGCGACGTCGAAGCCCGCCTCGGCGACGGCCGCGCGCGCGGTGCCGTCATGTTCCCCGTACGGGTAGGCGAACGCGCGAGGCCGGCGCCCAGTGAGTTCGGCCAGCGCCCGGGCGGCGTCCGTGAGATTGCGGATCAGCGTCTCGGTATCCGTGCCCGCCAGATGGCTGTGGTCCCATCCATGGCTCTCGACGTCCAGCCCCGCGCCGACCATCTCCCGTACCCCGTCGGCGTCCACGAGGAGTTCGTCAGGCATGTCGGCCATCCAGCGGGATCTGCCACCGAGCAACCCGCTGAGCACGAAGACGGTGGCGGGCACCTCCAGCTCCCGCAGCACGGGCAGCCCCTCCTCCAGGAACGACTGGTAGCCGTCGTCGAAGGTGAGCAGCACACTGCGCCTCGGGACATCACCACGCAGGTACGCGTCGAGAGTCAAGGGCCTCCAGCCGCGCTCCAGCAGCATGCCGAGCTGCCTGTGCAGCCGCCCCGGCGGAACGAACAGATTGTTGGGATCACGCTGGGTACTGCGCGAGCCGATCGCGTGATACATCAGCACCAGTGCGCCGCCCATCAGGTCTCCTTGGCGGCTCGTCGATCGAGTTGCCGGACCCCGAAGGCCACCCAGCCGCCGATCAGTACGGCCGCGATGATCGCGACGGCCAGCAGCAGCGCGCGTGAAGGAGTGTTTTGCGAGGCGTCCGGATCCGCGGGAGCGGTCACCTCGCCAAGGATCAGCTCATCGTTGTCGGTCGCCCGGGCGACGGAGGAAGCGATCGCGTTGGCGGCTGCTGCACCCTGATCCGGATCCGAGTCCTCCACTTCGATGTCAACGTTGGCGGTGCCCTGTTGCACCGTCACCGAGAGCTGGTCCCGGAGCTGAGTGCTTGTCATGGCGCTGCGATCGGCCGCGAAGTCCAACGTCGTCCTCGCCCCCGCCGTCACCGCGTACTTGGTGGCGGCCAACTGCACGATTTCCGCGCTGACATTGGGCTGCGAGCGAGGTGCGAAGGAGACCGTACTGGTCACCGCGTAGCGGCTGGGCTGCAGCTCGATCACGGTCACGCCGATGCCGAGCACGACCAGCCCCGCGATCAGCCCGGCCAGGAGCGGGCGCCGGTAGCGAGGGGCGGGGGCTGACGGTGTCATTCGCTTCATGTTCGGCCACCTTCGGGTTCAACATCGTCGGGCATGGTCGACCGGGTTCTGGCACATGCTGCGAGCAGGCCGATGAGCAGCCAGGTCATCGTTCCCAGTACGGGATTGCGCAGGGAGTAGTCGACGACCCCCTGGGCGCTGACGGCCGCGAGAGCCGCGGCCGCCGCGGCCGAGACACCGCTGTACGCCGGTTCAGGCGGAGCGGACGCGGAGTCGCCGCTGCCGCTCGTGGAGTGATTGACCGCGGCGCGGTTGCGCAGGGCCTCCCGCGCGCCGACACCGATCGTGGTGACGAGCGCCGCAACCCCCAGCGCCCCCTGCTCCGCGCCCACGGTGAGGTACAGGACGTGGGCATGATCGACTTGGCGCACATCGGTGAGCTGAGCCACTCCCTGTGCGGCCGCTGCCTGATAGGCGGCGGGGCCGCTGCCCAGCAACGGGCTCTGACTCATCTGCTGCACGGCCCCGGCCCAGGCCGCCGGGCGCTCGTCGTAGGGACTGCGCTCGCCCGTGAAGATCGAGGAGAGGCGGTCGGCGAAAACGGAAGAGCCCGAGGTCGCGGGTGCGGCGAGCACGAACACCACCGTCGTCACGCTCACCGCCGTCAGGCAGATCAGCAGTGGCCGACGCGCCCCCCGCAGCAGTGCGATCAGGACGGCCAGGCCGGCGATGCCACCGATCCAGGCACCGCGGGAGAGGCTGAGCACGAGGGCCACCAGAGCCATGGCCGAGGCGACCGCGCACACCACGCTCAGCGCGGTGCGCCGCCGACGCCACATGACGATGGCCATGGCCAGGCTGAAACACAGCATCATCGCAGCGCACAGGCCGAGTTCGTTGGGCTGCGCAAAGGTTCCCACGGGCCGGTTGTCGACCAGGGTCGCGTGGTAGCGGGCCTTCAGGTTCGGAATCGAGGTGAGGGCTGCGCCGCACAGCCCCGCCCCTCCGACGACTAGACCCATCGCCGCCATCAGAAGGTCGGAGCGCCGCGCCGTGGCCGCGACGACGGCTGCCGCCAGGGCCAGCCCGACCAGATAGTTCACGCACATCGTCAGCGATCTGCTCAGGGCGAAGCTGGTGAGCGAGGACAGAATCGCGGACACCACCAGGAGCACCGAGGCCGCGAGCAGCGGAGACCAGCCGATGGGTCGCCCCCGGCCGCTGATCCGGGCCGCGAGTACGACCATGGCGGTGAAGGCGGCAAGGACCTGCACGAGGTTCATCGCCATGGGCAGCGCGATGCCCCCGGCCGGAAGGAGTACGGCGAAAGCTGCCACGGCCAGCACCGGTCGGCGGACGGCGGCGGCCGTCAGCAGGATCAGCACCGGCACGCCGAGCAGAACGCCGAGTCCCAGCGGCAGGCTCCGTCCGCAGGCCCAGATGCCGACGGCGGCGAACAGGACCGCGCCCGCGATCCCGAGAGCCCTGTGCCGCTCCAGCGCCATTGCCCCCGTCATGAGGCCCCGCCTCCCTCGGAGGGGTCCGGCTGCGCGTTTCTCCCGGCGCGGCCGACCAGCCCGCGCAGGGCCCCCGCGGCGCGGGCCGCCGTGAGAGCGCCGACGACCACCGGAACCGTGGGCAAAGTGGCCCAGCTGCCACGGCGGACGGCCCTGGCGACGGGGAGGGAGAGGTAGGCGCCGACCCCGGCGGCCGCGACACTCCGGTGGGTGCGCGCCAGGGCCAGTGCGCCCGCATACCCGACCGCCCGGACGGCTCCGCCGGCCAGCTGCCTGCGGTTCGCTGGGCGACCCAGCTCCACACCCTGCCGGAAAGCCTGGCGAACCGCCTCCGTCCACGGCGTCGGCACTTCCTGGCCGACCTCGGCGGAGCCCACCACGACCGTGCGGCGGTCCGTCTCCGTCCCCGTCCGCCAGGAGAGCACCTCCGCGTCCGGCGCGGGCCCTGCGCGGGAGCCGTCGAGGAGGGTGAAGGCGAGCGAACCTCCGGACGATCCGGTGGTGCTGAGCCCCGGACCGAAGAGCAGCCGGTGCGTCCGCGTCCATGGCCCCGGACCGCGCCGGGACTCTTCGGGGAGCGCGTGCATCAGGGCCGCGGCGTTCGAGAGCACCCCGTGACCTGTGACCCGGCAGACCCCGACCAGTAGGTCGGCCGCCTCCGACTCGTCGGCCGCGGCACGCATCCGGGCCAGCCAGTCCGGCGCGGGCGCGCAGCCCGCGTCGATACAGGCGACCAGCGCGTTGACCGACGCCCCGACCCCGGCATTCCGCCCCGCGGCGGCACTCGCGCAGGGGTGGACGAGCGGCCGGATCCGGGGGTCCTGGGATGCCCGGTCGACCACGCGCCGGGCGGTGTCGTCGGTCGAGCCGCGATCCACCACCACCAATTCGTCACCGTCCACGGTGAGCTGGCGAAGCAGCGACTCGATGAGCCCGTCGATCGCCTCGCCCCGGTTCACCACCGTGACCACGACCGACGCGGGTGTCGTCCCCTCCAGGCCCGCGCCGGGCAGTCGCGCGGCCCTGGACAGGGTCCGGGCGAGGAGGCGGGCACATTCCTCCGGACCGGGGTTGGCAGCCGTTCTGCGGAGTCCGGCCCGGCCCATGGCCGACCGGGTGTCCGGGTCGGCAAGCCGGCCCAGGGCGTCGGCCACCTTGTCGGGGTCGGCGGGAGGCACGGCGATCCCGCCGGGGGGCACCGGCGCCGGACCGGCCACCCGGTCGGCGACCGAACCCGGCCCGGTGGTGATCACCGGTACGCCGTTGAGCATGGCCTCGATGGCGGTCCCGCCGAACGCCTCCTGCCCCGGACCCGTTCCGTCGGGCTTGGTGAGCACGGCGACGGAGTCGGCCGCCGGGATGACGCGCCAGGCCTCCTCGATCCAGCCGGCGAAATCCACCCGGTCCGCCACTCCGAGCTCCTCGGCCAGCCGTGTCAGCCGCCGCCGCTCGCCCGGATCGCTCGGATCTTCGGGGCCGACCACGGCGAGCCGCCAGTGTTCACCGCCTGGCCGCGCGAGGGCCGTGACCGCGTCGTCCACGCCCTTGTAGGAGACCAGCCGGCTGATGGTGAGCAGCAGCCGCTCATCGTCCCCGAGCCGTGCCCCGCGCCGGATCAGCTCCTCCCGGGCCGCCGTACGGCGAAGGGCCGTTCCGCTCGGTGCGGGCACCGGCACCAGCGAGGGCCGAGGGTGCTGGGAGGCGGCGATCAGGCCGGGCTCGGTGCCGATGCACATGTCGGTGACCGTCGCCAGGGCCCTGGTCAGGAGGCCGTCGTAGGAGTGGTCGTGCTTGGCCCAGACGCAGGGCACTCCGGCGAGCCAGGCGGCCGGGGCGGCCGCCGCCGCGGCCTTGACGCCGTTGGCGAGGACCACGTGGGGTCTCGCGGTACGCAGTCGGGGCAGCAGCCATGCGGCGGCGCCCGCGATCGAGGCGGCGGAGCGGCCCGTGGCACGCACGGCAACCGGGATGTCCCGTCGGGCGAACTCGTCCCGCAGCGGCCCGTCGGCCAGCAGTACGGCATTCACATCGAGGCGGTCGGTGACATCCAGGAGGGAGAGCAGCCAGAGTTCGGCGCCTCCGACCACCCCGTAGGGCGCCACGACGGTGACCCGCAACGGACAGCTCATGTGATCCTCCCGCGTCGGAGCATCCTGCGCAGGACCTGCACCTGATGGGGATCGATGCGGCGTGTGACCAGCAGCCAGGCCGGTACGTAAAGAACCGCGGCAGCGATCAGGGCCGGCAGGAACGGCCATGGCGCCAGCAGCGGTCCGGCGGCGACGGCGGATGCCACGGTGGCGGGCAGCATGGCCCGCGGGAGCCTGGGCATTCCCGCTCGGGCCCGCCCCAACAGGATCAGGGCAGCCGCGTAGACCGCGTAGGACAGAGAAGTGGTGAACGCGGCCGCGAGGCCCCCGTAGCTCGGGATGAGGGCGAAGTTCAGGCCCAGGTTGACCGCCAGCGCCATCAGGGAACCGGTGAGGGCGCGCAGGGTCGGACCGGCCGCGACGATGGCGTACGAGGCCAGATAGGACAGGCCGAAGAGAAAGGGGGCGGGAGCCAGCCAGGCCAGCATGCCGGTCCCCTCGTCGGCGAACTGTCGGCCGTACAGGATGTCCAGCACGCTGTGCCCCCGGCACCACAGGAGCATCATGTACGGCAGGAAGACCGCCGCCATCATGCTGATGCCCTGCTCGCTGTACCGCTGGACCCGCTCGGGCGCCGGGGCGCTCGCCATCAGGGGGAAGATGGTCCGGGCGGCCACGAAGCTGACGAACAGCGTGGTTTCGAGCAGTCGGTAGACGGCGGCGTAGATACCGACCTCGCGGGTCCCCGCGAACCAGCCGATCATCAGCGTGTCGATCCGGAACAGCACGATCAGCACCACAGCGGCGACACCGATCATCCAGGTTCCCCGGTTCAGGTCCATCAGCCCCGCCCGGGAGACGCTTCTCCAGTCCGGCCCGAAGCCGGTGTGCCGCATGAACACCGCGGCCGTCACCGGACCGAAGAGCGTTCCGGCGAAGAAGGCGACCGCCAGCCCGGTGAGCCCCGTGTCGGCGAACAGCGCCAGCAGGGCCGCACCGGCGGTCAGCAGACGCTGCACCAGGTGGACGACAGCCATGATGTTCTGCCGCTGCAGCGCGGCGGTGGCGGAGCGGTACGCCTCCGTGTACGTGTCCATCAGCACGGCGGCGACGATGAGCAGTCCGACCGCCGTTTCATTGCCGCCGGAGACCGAGGTGAGCCCGGACAGCCCGCCGACGATCGCGAAGATCAGGACGACGAGGAGCGTACGCATGACCAGGAGCTCGGCGAGCAGTTCCCGCAGGCGCGTCCGCTCGGCGCTGGCTCGCTGGATCACCGTCACGTCGTAACCCCACGTGGGCACCACCGCCACGAGGGTGCCGACGGCCAGCGCGTAGGAGAAGGCGCCGAAGTCGGCCACGCCCAGCATCCGAGCGGCGCCCACGGTGAGGATCAGCATGGACAGCTTGCCGATGACCTCGGCAACACCGAGCACCAGCGCGGTGCGGGCTGTGTGCACCGGTCTGTCCCGCACCAGCCTTTGGCCGTCGGGTTCCTCGTGCCCGCCGGTCCGCCTCGGCCCGCGCGGGGAATCCCCGCGGGGGCACATCAGCCCCAGGCCCCACCGCGAGCCGAGCGTGGCGGAGGATCCCGTGGCGAGGCACCCCACAGGTGCACAGAGAAGGGGCGCCCCTACCCGCGCGGAGGCGGCAGGACCGCAGCGGTTCCCCTGCAGATGGTCCGCCATCGAACACCCTGAGTTTGGTTCCCCGAGTCACTCACGATCAATGCTTGCCCATCCGTCCCACCCGTGCCAGCGGAGGATCCCTGCCCCACCGGCAACGGATCGGCGGCACTTCAGGGTCGGTCGCCGTGCGCGGCAATGGCGCCACGCAGCGCGTCGAAGGCGGGCTTGGCGCTGCCGTCGGCGCGGCGCAGGCCGAAGAAGTTCTCCCGCGACGATGTGTCGGTGCCCTGATCGCGGTCGGTATACCAGATCAGCGCTCTCACGCGCGGGGTCCTGGCGGCCATGGGCACCGCGTCCGCGGCGATCGCGGCCTGCTGTTTCTCGGTCACATGAGTCGTCGTCGCTCCGGTCGCCCCGGCCCGTCCGTCCGAAGCCCTGCCCGGGCCGTTGGTCGGGGCACCGAACTCGGTGATCCACACGGGCAGATCGGGCGTGCCGTGCGCGGACAGGATGCCGCGCAGGCTGTCCTGCGAACCGTCGATTCCCTGCCAGGCCGTGGCCGACGCCGACGGGGCGCTCGCGAGCTGCGGATATGTGTAGGGGTGATAGCCGACGGCGTCGACGAGCCGGTTGCCGCCGCGCGCCGCCACGGCCGCGAGGAAGTCCGCGGGTGAGATGTCCCCGTTCCTCGTGTTCGCCACGGCGAGCCCGCCGAGAATGACGTAGGCCGACGGGTCCACCTGCCGCAGCGCCCGGCTCGTCGTCCGAAGGAGCGTCGTGTAGGCGGTGGCATCGGGTGCGGGCCGCCAGAAGTTCTGGATGTTGGGTTCGTTCCAGATCTCCCAGGTGTGGATGCCCTCCGGCGCGTATCGTGTCGCGGCCTTGGCGGCGAAGGCGGCGAACGCCTCGGGATCGGCGGGTGCGCAGTTGTCGCCGGCGCAGCCCGCCGGCCGCGCCCATCTCGGCGTGTAGGCGAGCACGGGCAGGACGGACAAGCTGCGTTCGGAGGCCGCCCTGACGACACGGTCGAACACGTACCACCTGTGGCGGTCCGGCCCGTCCGGCTGGATGTCCGCCCAGGCCAGGTCCGCCCGCACCCACCGTGCGCCCACGGCGACGGCGTCGTCGAGGGCGGCGGCGAGATCCTCGTCGGACATCCCGACGAGGCGGTTGCCGTACGCGATGCCGAAGGCGGGCGAGGAGGTGGTGGACTGCGGCTCCTGCGAGGTGCAGCTGGTGGCCAGGAGCACCAAGGTCACCAGCACGATCAGCGCCGTCCATGCCCGCGCGGCTGCCGCGGTCGGGCTCGGTGGACTATCGGTGTTGACGCTGCGCACCTGCCGTCGCATGGTGTAAGTATACGCCGTACATATACGTCAGGGCAGGTGGCGCCGGCCGTCATTCCCCAGGCGTGGGCCGGGAGTTCGATATGACCGTGCGAGACCCTTGGCCGCAGTGGGAAACCAGGCGGAGAAGCGAGCGCCGGCATCACCTCCTGCGCACCCTGCTGGTCCTCGGCCTGGCTACCGTTCTCGCCCTGGCCGGTCTCGCTGCCGGAGCCGTGTGGTGGGGCACCAACCACTACGGCGACCAGGTCACCCGCATTCCCGACGCCTTTCCCACCGGCCAGCGTCCGCCCAGGCCCGCGGACCACGACGGCGGTACGACCTTCCTGCTCGCCGGTGTCGACAGCCGCTCGAAACAGCCGACCACGGGCAGTGACGCGACGGCGCGACTGTGGACGTACGGAGCGCAGCGCAGCGACACGCTGATGCTGGTGCATCTCAGTGGCGACGAGCGTGCCGTGCACCTGATGTCCATCCCGAGGGACAGCTGGGTGCCCATCCCCGGCCATGGCTCGGCGAAGATCAACGCCGCGTTCTCCTGGGGCGGCCCACCCCTCATGATCCAGACGGTGGAGCAGCTCGTCGGGACCCGCGTCGACCACTTCGGCGTCATCGACTGGCAAGGCTTCAGGGCTCTCACCGATGCCGTCGGCGGCGTGTCCGTGACCGTGCCCGCGGACTCCTACGATCCGGTACGACAGCGGCACTTCACCGCTGGAACCCAAGTCATGCGCGGCGAAGAGGCGCTCGCGTACGTCGGCCAGCGCAAGGGGCTGCCCGGCGGAGAGCTGGACCGGATCAAGCGTCAGCAGCAGTTCCTGTACAGCCTGGTCGACGAGATACGCAGCGAGGTCCGCCTCACCGACCCGCTCGCCAGCGCCAGGACGCTCGACGCGATCACACGCACGGTGAGCGTGGACGACCGGATGTCAAACGGCGACCTGCGCAACCTGGTGTTCGGTCTGCGGGACCTGGAGGCGTCGGGCGCCCGGTTCACCACGGCGCCGATCGTCCGGTCGCAGATGATTCGCGGGCAGTACGCCCTGATCCTGGACCGGTCGGAGCTGCGAGAGCGGTGGCATGCGGTCGAGACGGGTCGGGGCGGATGACCAGTGTGGCGAGCCGGGGGAGCTTGACCTGGTGAGTTCCCTGGGGTGATGATGAACGTATACGTCGTAAATATACGACTGAAGTGATCGATGATCATGAACGCGCCCATCGAGGACTACGCCCTCCTCAGCGATCTGGAGACCGCCGCCATGGTCGGCCGGGACGGTTCCGTCGACTGGCTGTGTCTGCCCCGCTTCGACTCGCCCGCCTGCCTTGCCGCCCTGCTCGGCACGGCGGACAACGGCTTCTGGCGCCTCGCGCCCGTCGCCGCCCGGGGCCCCTGCACGAGCAGGGTCTACCGGCACGACACCCTCGTCCTGGACTCGTACTGGGAGACCGCGACCGGGACCGTACGCGTCACCGACTTCATGCCGCCGCGCAGCCAACTGCCGTGTCTGGTCCGGATGGTCGAGGGACTGTCGGGCTCGGTGACCCTGCGCAGCGAGCTGCGGCTGCGCTTCCATCAGGGCCGGGTCGTGCCCTGGGCCCGGACCGACGCCGACTGCACGGTGGCGGTCGCGGGACCCGACGCGGTGTGGGTGAGCGCCGACGGACCCGTGCGGGTGCTCGGCGGGGAGCCGTCCACCGTCGCCGAGTTCACCGTCACCGCCGGACACCGGCAGGCGCTGACTCTCGCCTGGTCGCCCTCGCATCTGCCGGGCCCGCCCGCGCCGCTCGCGGTCCCGGCGGAGACGGTCCTCAAGGAGACCGTCGACTACTGGCGGCGCTGGACCGGCCGCTGCCGCTACGACGGGCCCTGGCGGGACGCTGTCGTACGCTCCCTGATCACCCTCAAAGCCCTCACCTACGCCCCCACCGGCGGCATCGTCGCCGCCCCCACCACCTCGCTGCCGGGCTGCCTCGGTGGCGAACGCAACTGGGACCAACGCTACTGCTGGCTGCGCGACTCCACCCTCGCCCTGTCCTGTCTGCTGCGCTGCGGCTACCGGGAGGAGGCGACGGCCTGGCTGGACTGGCTGGTGCGGGCCATCGCGGGCGACCCGGCCGATCTGCAGACCGTGTACGGCGTGGGCGGACAGCGCCTGCTGCCGGAGACCGAGGCACCCTGGCTACCCGGCTACGAGGACTCGCGGCCGGTGCGGTTCGGCAACTCGGCGGTCGGCCAGTTCCAGCTCGACGTCTACGGCGAGGTCCTGGACACGCTCTGTCTGTCCCTGCTCGCCGGCATCCCCATGCCCGCCCATGTGTGGAACCTCGTCGAGTCGATGATGGGCTTCCTGCAACGGCACTGGCGCGAACCGGACCGGGGACTGTGGCAGGTGCGCGGACCGCGCCGGCAGTTCGTGCACTCCAAGGTCATGACCTGGGTGGCCGCCGACCGCGCCCTGCGCATGGGCGAACTCCTCGGCCGCAACGGCTCCTCGGACCGCTGGCGGGCCATGCGCGACGAGGTCCGCCGCCAGGTCTGCCGCAAGGGCTGGGACCCGGCACAGCGCTCCTTCGTCCAGGCCTACGGCTCACCGGCCCTGGACGCCTCGGCCCTGCTGCTGCCCAAGGTCGGCTTCCTGCCCGCCGGGGACGCGCGGGTGCGCGGCACCGTCCACGCGATGGGCGGGCTCGCCGAGGGCGGGTTCCTGCGGCGGTACGCGCATGGCGGCCCGGGCATGCACGAGGTGGACGGACTGCCGGGCCACGAGGGCACGTTCGTGTCCTGCTCCCTGTGGTACGCCGACGCCCTCGCCGCGACCGGCCGGGCCACCGAGGCCCGGGAGAGCTTCGAACGCGTCCTCGCCGTCCGCAACGACGTGGGGCTGCTCTCGGAACAGTGGGATCCGGCGGCCGGACGCCAACTGGGCAACGCCCCCCAGGCGTTCAGCCACCTCGCCCTCGCGGAGACCGCGTTCGCGCTCGCCGGGATCGGCAACCCTACGGCTTCTGCCCCCGTGCGGACCCCGCGTACCCGAGCGGGTTGAGTTGCTGGAAGCGCCAGCTGTCCCGGCACATGTCGGCGAGATCCCGAGTGGGCCGCCAGCCCCAGGCCCGGTCCACCGCACTCGCGTCGGCGACCAGCTCGGCCACGTCACCGGGACGGCGCGCCGTCACCTCGTAGGGCACCGGCCGGCCGCACGCCCTGGAGTACTCGGCGACCATGTCGAGCACCGAACTGCCCCGGCCGAGCCCGAGGTTGAACACATGCATGCCCGGTGCGTCGGCGAGATGGTCCAGCGCGACGCGGTGCGCGTCGACCGTGTCCATCACATGCAGATAGTCGCGGACCGCCGTCCCGTCCCGGGTCGGGTAGTCGCCGCCGAAGACCTTGAGCCGAGGGTGCCGTCCGACGGCCACCTGGGCCAGATACGGCATCAGATTGTCGGGCGTGCCCTGCGGGTCCTCGCCGAGCAGTCCGCTCGGATGGGCGCCGGCCGGGTTGAAGCAGCGCAGACACAGCACGGTGTACTCGGGGCAGCGGCGGCACACATCGGCGAGGATCTGCTCGCAGGTCCACTTGGAGGCCGCGTAGGGATGGGCCGGCCGCGCGGGCGTCGCCTCGCTGAGCGGCCCGGAACCCGCCTCACCGTAGACCGAGCAGGACGAGGAGTACACCAGCTGGCGCACCCCGTGCTCGTGCATGGCGCCCAGCAGGGCCGTCGTACCGCCGACGTTGACGTCGTAGTACGCGACCGGCGCCCGCAGCGAGGCGGGCACCGATTTGAGGCCGGCGAAGTGCAGTACGGCGTCCACGGTGTGCCGGTCGAAGACGGCCGACAGGGCGTGCCGGTCCCGGATGTCCAGGTCGTAGACGGCACCGACGAAGCGGCCCGCGATGCGTTCGACGCGCGCGAAGACCTGCGAGGAGCTGTTGCTGTAATTGTCGACCACGATCACTTCGTAGCCGTGGTCGAGCAGCTCCACGCAGGCGTGGCTCCCGATGAATCCGGCCCCGCCGGTCACGAGGACGGTTGACGGTGCGCTCATGGGCCCGGCTCGCCTTCTCGTGACCGGGAAACACCGTATGTTTACGACGTATACCTTCGACTCTGCTCCCCCTGCCCCCGACAGTCAAGGGCTCAGCTGCGGACCAGCAGCTGGAAGTCGAACGCGTAGCGCGAGGCGCGGTAGATGTGGGTGCCGTACTCGACCGCGCGGCCCGCGTCGTCGTACGTCGTGCGCTGCATCGTGAGGAGGGCGGCGCCCTTCTTCTCGTCCAGCCGGGCCGCCTCCTCGGCGGTGGCGCAGCGGGCGCCGACGCTCTGGCGGGCGCTGTGCAGGGTGAGGCCGGCCGAGCGCATCATCCGGTACAGGCCGGTCGCCTCCAGACGGGCCGTGTCGAGTTCGAGGAGCCTGGCGGGCAGGTAGTTGCACAGCAGCGCCACGGGCTGGCCGTGGGTGGAGCGCAGTCGCTCCAGAAGCGTCACGTCGGCGCCCTCCGCGAGGCCGAGGGCGGCCGCCACGTCCGCGGTGGCCGGGACCGTCTCGTTGCGCACGACCTGCGTGGCCGGGCCCTGTCCGGCCGCCTCCAGGTCGTCGTAGAGGCTGCTCAGTTCCAGCGGGCGCTTGACCTGGCTGTGCACCACCTGGGTGCCGACGCCGCGCCGTCTGACCAGCAGTCCCTTGTCGACGAGGGACTGGATGGCCTGGCGGACGGTGGGCCGGGACAGGCCGAGCCGGGTGGACAGGCCGATCTCGTTGCCGAGGAGATTGCCCGGGGCGAGCGCGCCGTGCTCGATCGCCGCCTCCAGTTGCTGGGCGAGCTGGTGGTAGAGCGGCACCGGACTGTTGCGGTCCAGGGCGAAGTGCAGGGCATCGAGCGTGGCAGCGCGATTCCGGGGCTTCGCCATCGACGTACCTGCCTTTCGTGGTGGCGGCTTCAGGGATACGCCCGAGCGCGGCGGGTAGAGATCGTCTCCGCCGCCTCCCAGGTGTAGGCCTTTGTGCCGGGCGGTGTCAAGAGTTTGTACTTACATTCGGACCTGCTTGTGAAATGATGTCTTAACAAAGTATTGACAGAGGGCTCATCAAGGGATTGGATCCGGGACCAACGCACCAGCCGCGTTTCTTTTCCCGTCGTTCCCCCGTCGCACAGTGAGGTGCAGGAAAGATGGACCGCTCTTCGCACTCCCGCTCCCGCAGAACGGCCTTGGTGGCCCTGGCCGCTGCGGCAGCACTGACCCTCGCAGGCTGCTCCAGCAGCTCCGGCGGCAAGAAGGCCGAGGAGAGCGCGGAAGGCGCCTCCGCGGGCAAGGCGAACACGCCGCGCATGACGGTCGCCCTGGTCACCCACCAGTCGCCGGGCGACACCTTCTGGGACATCGTCCGCAAGGGCGCCGAGGCCGCCGCGGCCAAGGACAACATCAAGCTCATCTACTCCGCCGACCCCAGCGCCGGCGTCCAGGCCAACCTGGTGCAGAACGCCATCGACCAGAAGGTCGACGGCATCGCCGTCACCCTCGCCAAGCCGGACGCCCTCAAGGACGTCATAGCCAAGGCGAAGGCCGAGAACATACCCGTCGTCGGCCTCAACTCCGGTGTCAGCGAGTGGCAGAAGCTCGGCCTGATGGAGTTCTTCGGCCAGGACGAGACGGTCGCCGGCGAGGCGCTCGGCAAGCGGCTGAACGAGTCCGGCGCCAAGAAGGCCGTCTGTGTCATCCAGGAGCAGGGCAACATCGGCCTCACCCAGCGCTGCGACGGCGTCGAGAAGACCTTCTCCGGCACGGTCGAGACGCTGAACGTCAACGGCACCGACATGCCGTCCGTGAAGTCGACGATCACCGCCAAGCTCGCCGAGGACAAGGCGATCGACTACGTGGTCACGCTCGGCGCGCCCTTCGCGCTCACCGCGGCGCAGTCGGTGTCGGAGTCGGGCAGCGGGGCCAAGGTCGCCACCTTCGACCTCAACAAGGACCTGACCGGAGCCATCAGCAAGGGCACCATCGAGTTCGCCGTCGACCAGCAGCCCTACCTCCAGGGCTACCTGGCCATCGACTCGCTGTGGCTCTACAAGAACAACGGCAACTACATGGGCGGCGGTGAGCAGCCGGTGCTGACCGGCCCGGCCTTCGTCGACAAGTCCAACGTCGACGCGGTCGCGGCCTTCGCCGCGAAGGGCACCCGGTGATGAGCATGACCCAGCATGCCGAGCCGGCGGTGACCTCACCGCCGGCCACCGGCCCCAAGGGCACCGACGGGCGGACCGCCGAGCGCCCCCTGGCGCTCCGGCTGCTCGCCCGGCCCGAAGTGGGCGTCTTCCTGGGCGCCGTGGCGGTGTTGGTCTTCTTCCTCATCACGGCGCCGCCGGTACGCGACGGCGGCTCGATGGCCAACATCCTCTACCAGTCATCTACGATCGGGATCATGGCGCTGCCCGTGGCCCTGCTGATGATCGGCGGCGAGTTCGACCTCTCCGCCGGTGTCGCGGTGATCACCTCGGCGCTCACCGCCAGCATGATCAGTTACCAACTGACCATGAACGTCTGGGTCGGTGTGATCGTCGCGCTCGTCGTGTCGCTCGCGGTCGGGCTCTTCAACGGCTGGATGCTGGTCAAGACCGGCCTGCCCAGCTTCCTGGTCACCCTCGGCACCTTCCTGATCCTGCAGGGCGCGAACCTGGCGATCACCAAGCTGGTCACCGGGAACGTCGCCACCGACGACATCAGCACCATGGACGGCTTCGACCAGGCCAAGGCCCTGTTCGCCTCGTCCTTCGACGTCGGCGGCGTCCAGGTGAAGATCACCATCGTGTGGTGGCTGGTCTTCGCCGCGCTCGCCACCTGGGTGCTGCTGCGCACCAAGTACGGCAACTGGATCTTCGCGGTCGGCGGCAACAAGGAGTCCGCCCGGGCGGTCGGTGTGCCGGTGACCTTCACGAAGATCTCGCTGTTCATGCTGGTCGGCTTCGGCGCCTGGTTCGTCGGCATGCACCAGCTGTTCTCCTTCAACACCGTGCAGTCCGGGGAGGGCGTCGGCCAGGAGCTGATCTACATCGCCGCGGCGGTCATCGGCGGCTGTCTGCTGACCGGCGGTTACGGCTCGGCGATCGGCCCGGTCTTCGGCGCGTTCATGTTCGGCATGGTCCAGCAGGGCATCGTCTACGCCGGCTGGAACCCCGACTGGTTCAAGGCGTTCCTGGGCGTGATGCTCCTCGGCGCCACGCTCATCAATCTGTGGGTCCGCCGGACGGCGACCCGGAGGTGACCGCAATGACGACCCCTCACGGAGCCATTCTCAAGGACACGGTCCCCGAGGAGGACCGGCCGATCGTCGAACTGCGCGGCGCCGGCAAGTCCTACGGCAACATCCGCGCCCTGCACGGCGTGAGCCTCGAAGTCCACCCCGGCAGGGTCACCTGCGTGCTCGGCGACAACGGGGCCGGAAAGTCCACCCTCATCAAAATCATCTCCGGGCTGCACCAGCACACCGAGGGCGAGTTCCTCGTCGACGGCGAACCGGTCCGGTTCACCACCCCCCGCGAAGCCCTCGACCGCGGCATCGCCACCGTCTACCAGGACCTGGCGACCGTCCCGCTCATGCCGGTGTGGCGGAACTTCTTCCTCGGCTCCGAGATGACCAAGGGCCCCTGGCCCGTCCGCCGCCTCGACATCGCCGCGATGAAGCGGACCGCCGATCACCAACTGCGCGAGATGGGCATCCTCCTCGGCGACCTGGAACAGCCCATCGGCACCCTCTCCGGCGGCCAGCGCCAGTGCGTGGCCATCGCCCGCGCCGTCTACTTCGGCGCCCGGGTGCTGATTCTGGACGAGCCCACCGCCGCCCTCGGCGTCAAGCAGTCCGGCGTGGTGCTGAAGTACATCGCCGCCGCCCGCGACCGCGGCCTCGGCGTCATCTTCATCACCCACAATCCCCACCACGCCTATATGGTCGGCGACCACTTCAGCGTCCTGCGTCTGGGCACCATGGAACTGTCCGCCTCCCGCGACCAGGTCAGCCTCGAAGAACTCACCAACCACATGGCGGGCGGCGCCGAACTCGCCGCCCTCAAGCACGAGCTGTCACAGGTGCGCGGTGTGGACGTGGAGGAACTCCCCGAAGAGGAGGACCTCACCGCACCGGTGGCCGGCACCTCCGAAGGAAAGGCGTGAACATGGCGTCACTCGACCGCATCCGGGTCGGCTCGGCCCCCGACTCCTGGGGCGTGTGGTTCCCCGACGACCCCCAGCAGGTGCCCTGGGCACGCTTCCTGGACGAGGTCGCCGAGGCCGGATACCAGTGGATCGAGCTCGGCCCCTACGGCTATCTCCCCACCGACCCCGCCCGGCTCACCGACGAGGTCGCCCGCCGCAACCTCAAGGTGTCCGCCGGCACGGTCTTCACCGGCCTGCACCGCGGCCCCTCCGTCTGGGAGTCCACCTGGGAGCACGTCAGCCAGGTCGCCGCGCTCACCCAGGCGATGGGCGCCCGGCACCTCGTCGTCATCCCCTCCTTCTGGCGCGACGACAAGACCGCCGAGATCCTGGAACCGCCGGAGCTGACCGGCGAGCAGTGGGCCCACCTCACCAAGGGCATGGAGCGGCTCGGCCACGAGGTCAAGGAGGCCTACGGCCTCGACATCGTCGTCCACCCGCACGCCGACACGCATATCGACACCGAGGACCATGTGGAGCGCTTCCTCGACTCCACCGACTCCGAGCTCGTCAACCTCTGCCTGGACACCGGGCACTACGCCTACTGCGGCGGCGACAGCGTCAAGCTGATCGAGACCTACGGCGAGCGCATCGGCTATCTGCACCTCAAGCAGGTCGACCCGGAGATCCTCGCGGACGTCGTGCGGAACGAGGTCCCGTTCGGGCCCGCCGTACAGCGCGGTGTGATGTGCGAACCGCCCTCCGGGGTCCCCGACCTTGAGCCGGTCCTGGTGGCGGCGCAGCGGCTCGGGGTCGAGCTGTTCGCCATCGTCGAGCAGGACATGTACCCCTGCGAGCCGGACAAGCCGCTGCCGATCGCGGTGCGCACCCGGAAGTTCCTGAGGTCCTGTGGTGCCTGATACCGCACCTCTCGGAGTGGCCGTCATCGGCACCGGCCGCATGGGCGCCGACCATGTCCGCCGTATCCAGGAGGTCATCAGCGGGGCCCGGGTCACCGCCGTGGTGGACGTCGACGCGGAGCGGGCCAAGGCCGTCGCCGCCCGCGTCGACGGCTGCGCCGTGCACACCGACCCGGCCGCGGCGATGGCGTCGGCGGACGTCGACGCCGTCCTCGTCGCCTCCCCGGGCCCGGCGCACGAGGCGGCGCTGATGGCCGCCTTCGCGCACGACCTGCCCGTGCTGTGCGAGAAGCCCCTCACCCCCGACGCGGCCTCCGCGCTGCGCCTCGTCGAGGCCGAGCAGGCCCTCGGCCGGCGCCGTGTCCAGGTCGGCTTCATGCGCCGCTACGACCCCGAGTACACACGGCTGAAAGCACTGCTGGACACCGGGCAACTGGGCCGCCCGCTGATGCTGCACCAGCGGCACCGCAACGTCGCGAGCCCGGCCTTCTTCACCTCCGAGATGCTGATCACCGACTCCGTGGCCCACGAGGTCGACGTGACCCGCTGGCTGCTCGGCCAGGAGATCACGGCGGTCACTGTACTGCGCCCGACGCCCTCGGCCGGCGCGCCCGACGGACTGCTCGATCCGCAGTTCGTCGTCCTGGAGACCGCCGACGGCGCCCTCGCGGACGTGGAGATCTTCGTCAACTGCGGCTTCGGCTACCAGGTCCAGGCCGAGGCGGTCTGCGAGCGCGGCACCGCCCGCGTCGGCGACGGCCACGCCCTGGTCACCGCCATGGCCGGGCGCTGGGGCGGCAGCATCGCCCAGGACTGGACCGAGCGGTTCGCCGACGCCTACGACCGGGAGGTCCAGGCCTGGGTCGACGCCACCCGGCGCGGCGAGGTCACCGGACCGAGCATCTGGGACGGCTACGCCGCGGCCGCCGTCTGCGAGGCGGGCGTGCGGGCGCTGCGGGACGGCGGCCGGGCCGAGGTGGAGCTGGTCGACCGGCTGTCGCTCTACGGCTGAGCGCTCGACAGGCCGTTGTCAGTGCCGCGCGTTAGCGTGCACAGCAGTGACCGTTCCCGCACCGGGAGGCTTTTGATGGCTTCGCGACTCAACCCCTACCTCACCTTCGCCGGCGACGCCCGGCAGGCCATGGAGTTCTACAAGGAGGTCTTCGGCGGCAAGCTGGACCTGAACTCCTACGGCGACTTCGGCCAGAAGGACACCCCGATGGCCGACAAGATCATGCACGGCATGCTGGAGACCCCGAGCGGCTTCACCCTCATGGGCGCCGACAACCCGGAAGGGACCGAGAAGCAGGCCGAGAACAACTTCTCCATCAGCCTCAGCGGCGACGACGACGCCGAACTGCGCGGCTACTGGGAGAAGCTGTCCGACGGCGGCCAGGTGACCGTGCCCCTGGAGAAGCAGATGTGGGGCGACGTCTTCGGCATGTGCACCGACCGTTTCGGCGTGCCCTGGATGGTCAACATCAGCGGGTCGGAGGGCTGACCGCCCTGCGCGGCCGGGGCTCGAACCCGGCCGCGCGACAGCTGGTCCGGGGCGTACGCGGTCCCGCGGGTGCCGACGATCCGGCACTCGGTCGCGTCCCGCGAGGTGGTGTAAGCGATCATGCGCTTCGCCTTCCGGTACCTGGCTCGCGATGATCTCTCCGTTGGCGCGGCACGCGAAGTGGCCCGGTCAGGCGCGGGGAGTGCCTCAGCCGGTCGAAGTACCCGGCGTGACCTGCGAGTTCCGGTCCGTTGATCGGCTACACCACCCGGCGGGACGCCATCCGGCACCACTCAACTCCAGGCCGTCGTACGCCATGTGGCAGCGCGCGGAGACGGTGGCCCCGCCCGGGAGCTCCAGGTCGGCGTCCAGCCATTCGTCGACGCCGGGCGGCTACGAGCGACCGTACGGCGGGCCGGATTCCCAGAGGGAGCAGCGGGACGCAGTGCGGTTGTGGCACAGTGCGACGCGCACTCCCGCCGCCCGTCGTCCGGAGGGACGTGCCACGCGGGCTGGCGGCTTCTGCGGCCCAGGTTCAGCTGGGACGCCGTCGGCCGGCGACCCGAGAGGGTCGCTGACCAGCGGATGGAGTGGCCCCGGGTCGGCGAGGAGTTCGGCGGCGCGGGACCGGTCGCCCAGCACTCCGATGCGCGGCGGTTCCCGGCCCGGTTCGCTCAGGCCTGCCGTACCTCCTCGATCGTGACGGGGCGGTGCTCGTGCAGCGACAGTGTGCACGCCTCGGCGATCCAGCCGGCCTCCAGGGCGTCCGCGAGCGTGCACGGGGAGGTCCGGGCGCCCGCCACGACCTCGGTGAACGCGGTGAGTTCGGCGCGGTAGGCGGCGGTGAAGCGGTCCATGAAGAAGTCGTGCGGGGTGCCCGTCGGGAAGGTCACCCCGGCTTCGACCGAGCGCAGCGGCAGCTTGTCCTCCAGGCCGACGGCGATGGAGTCCGTGAAACCGTGGAGCTCCATGCGGACGTCGTAACCACGGGCGTTGTGGCGGGAGTTGGAGACCACCGCGATGGTGCCGTCGTCCAGGGTGAGGATCGCGCCGGTGGTGTCGGCGTCGCCCGCCTCCTTGATGAAGTCGGCGCCCCGGTTGCCGCCGACGGCGTACACCTCGGTCACCTCACGCCCCGTCACCCAGCGGATGATGTCGAAGTCGTGCACCGAGCAGTCCCGGAAGATGCCTCCGGAGGCGGCGATGTACGCGGCCGGCGGCGGCGCGGGGTCCAGCGTGGTCGACCGTACGGTGTGCAGCTTGCCCAGCTCTCCGGTCTGAACGGCGGCGCGGGCGGCGACGAAACCGGCGTCGAAGCGGCGGTTGTAGCCGATCTGGATCGGCACGCCCGCGCCCTCGACGGCCTTGAGCACCCGCACGCCCTCGCTGATGGTCCTGGCGACGGGCTTCTCGCAGAAGACGGGGACACCGGCCTCGACCCCCGCCAGGATCAGCGCGGGGTGGGCGTCCGTTGCCGCCGCGACGACGATGCCGTCCACACCGGCCGACAGCAGGGCCTCGGGCGAGTCCACGACCTCGCCGCCGAACCGCTCGGCGGCGGACTTCGCCGCGTCCGCGAACGGGTCGGTGAGGACGAGGGAGTCGACGGCGTCGAGTCCGGAGAGGGTCTCGGCGTGGAAGGCGCCGATGCGGCCGAGGCCGAGAATTCCGATACGCATGGTGGTGCAGCTCCTGGATGAGGGTTACTGGTCGAGTCCGCCGAGCACGTTCTGGTCCCAGTCGATCACCGATCCGGTGACCACCCCCGAGCGATCCGAGAGCAGGAACACCACGAAGTCGGCGATCTCGTCCGGTTGGCCGAGCTTGCCCATCGGCAGCCGGGCGGCGGCCCGTTCGCGCCAGTCGTCCCCGGCGCCGTGGAAGGTCCGCTGGGTCGCGTCCTCGCCCTCCGTCTCCGTCCAGCCGATGTTCAGGCCGTTGATCCGGATCCGGTCGAAGCGATGGGCGTGGGCGGCGTTGCGGGTCAGCCCGATCAGCCCTGCCTTGGCGGAGACGTACGGCGCCAGGAACGGCTGTCCGCCGTGGGCCGAGGACGTGATGACGTTGACGATCGTCCCGGGCGCCGCACGGGCCACCATGTCCGCCACCGCGGCCTGCATGGCGAAGAAGGGTGCCTTGAGGTTGATCGCGATGTGCTGGTCGAACAGCTCGGGCGTGGTGTCCAGCAGGGTGCCCCGGGAGGTCAGCCCCGCCGCGTTCACCAGGCCGTCGATCCGGCCGTAGGCCGCCACGACCCCGGCCACGGAGGCCTTCGCCTGCTCGGCGTCCGCCAGGTCCGCCCGGACGAACAGCGCCTTGCCGCCGGCGCCGGTCAGCTCAGCCACCAGTGCCTCGCCGGGTTCGGTGCGTCGGCCGGTGACGGCCACGACCGCCCCTTCGCGCACCGCCGCCCGCGCGACGGCGGCACCGACGCCCTGGGTGCCGCCGTTGACGAGGACGACCTTGTCGTCGAGAAGTCCCATGTCTTTCCGGGTCCTTTCAGCTCTGGCGCCGCGTGGCGCCGGCCCTCAGCTCGCGGCGCAGGTCCTCGGGGGCCCACTCCTCGCGCAGCGCGCGCCGTACGAGGTCCGCCTGTGAGGGCGGGGCGAGTCCGTCGACGGGTGGGTCGTTGTCGAGGTTGGTGGGGAAGGGGTAGCCCTCGGCGCTCGCGGCGATCACGTTCCGCAGCCAGGTGTCGTCCATGCCCTCGGCGCGGCGCTTGAGCAGCACCGGGTAGACGGTGTTCACGATCGCCCTCCGGTCCACGGTCTCCATCGCCCGCCCGAACGCGGAGGACACCTGGAGCAGGTTGGCCATGCGCCGGACGTCCGCGGAGCGGTTGGTGCCGGCGGCGTGGAACAGGGCCGGGTTGAAGAAGGCCGCGTCGCCCTTCGCCAGCGGTAGTTGGACGTGGTGGGCGTCGAAGTACTTCTGGAACTCCGGCCGCCGCCAGGCCAGATAGCCCGGCTCGTACGTCTGCGAGTACGGCAGATACATCGTCGGTCCCGACTCCACCGGCATGTCGCCGTGCGCGATGGCGCCCTGGAGGGTCAGCACGGGGGAGAGGCGGTGCACATGCGCCGGATAGGCGGCCGCCGTCTCGTCCGAGAGGAAGCCCAGGTGGTAGTCGCGGTGCGCGGTCTGGGCGGCGCCGCCCGGGTTGACGACGTTGACCTGTGAGGTGACCTGGTAGCCGGGACCGAGCCAGGCCCGGGACACCAGCGCCAGGGCGTCGTTGGCGTAGTAGTCGGCGAAGGCCTCCGGGTCGTGGAGGGCCGCCTTCTCCAGGGCGTTCCAGATCCGGTCGTTGGCCCCGGGCTTGGCGAAGTGGTCTCCGGCGTTCGCACCCGAGGCGCGCTGCTCGGCGATCAGGGCCTCGAACACTCCGGTGAGCCGGTCGACCACCGCCGGGTCCGGGAAGGCGCCTCGGAACACCACGACACCAGGACCGTCGGTGAGGGCGCGGATCAGCTCGTCACCGGGCGCGGTCCCGTCGTAGACGAGCACATTGCGCTCGACGGCGACGGCGTGCGGGTAGTCGGCGGGGTCGGTGGTCCGCTCGACCAGCGCCCGGAAGGCGTCCAGGTCGCAGTCCTCGGCGGACAGCCAGGAGGTGAAGGACATCGGTGTCCTCTCGGTGACAGGAGTGCGGCAGCGCTGTCATTCTTGTCAGGACAAAGCCGTCGAACAACCAGCAGGCAGCCATCAAAAACCCCTCAAGGAGCAGCGGTATGGGCCACCCCTTCCCGATCCGCGAGATCGCACGTCAGGCGGGTCTGAGCGAGGCCACCGTGGACCGGGTGCTCAACGGCAGGGGAGGGGTGCGGGAGAGCACCGAGCGCGAGGTCCGCCAGGCCATCGCCGACCTGGACCGGCAGCGCACCCAGGTCCGACTGGTGGGCCGTACCTTCATGGTCGACATCGTGATGCAGACCCCGGAACGGTTCTCCACCGCCGTGCGCGCCGCCCTGGAGGCCGAACTGCCGTCCCTGCACCCGGCGGTGGTGCGCTCACGCTTCCACTTCCGGGAGACGGGCCCGGTGGCGGAGCTCACCCGGACGCTGGACCGGATCGCCCGGCGCGGCTCGCAGGGCGTGATCCTCAAGGCACCGGACGTCCCCGAGGTCACGGCCGCCGTGGGACGGCTGACGGAGGCCGGGATTCCGGTGGTGACGCTGGTGACCGACCTGCCCTCGACCCCGCGCCTCGCCTACGTCGGCATCGACAACCGGGCCGCCGGCGCGACCGCCGCGTACCTGATGGGCCAGTGGCTCGGGGATCGCCCCGGGAATGTGCTGACCAGCCTCTCCAGCGGCTTCTTCCGCAATGAGGAGGAGCGCGAGATGGGCTTCCGCAGCGCCATGCGCGCCCGCCATCCCGAGCGCGCGCTGGTGGAGATCGCCGAGGGCCAGGGCCTGGACGCCACCCAGTACGACCTCGTCCGGGCCGCCCTCGAACGCGACCCCGGCATCCGCGCCGTCTACTCCATCGGCGGCGGCAACATCGCCACGCTGAGGGCCTTCGAGGACCTGGGCCGTGAGTGCGCGGTGTTCGTCGCACACGACCTCGACCACGACAACACCCGGCTGCTGCGCGAGCACCGGCTGTCCGTCGTCCTCCACCACGATCTGCGCCAGGACCTGCGCGAGGCCTGCCACCACGTCATGCGGGCCCACGGCGCGCTGCCGCCCGCGGGGGCCTGGCAGCCGTCCGCGATTCAGGTGGTGACGCCTTACAACATGCCTGCGGCTTGAGGCAGTTCGACCCAGGCGCCGGTCTCCGCCGAGCGTGTCATCGCGTCGAGCGCGGTCGCGCTGTGCACGGCGTCCGTGAGCGTGGCGCCGTACGTCTTGTCCTCGGCGATCGAGCGCAGAAAGCGGTAGGCCTCTACGACCTTCAGGTCGTCGTAGCCCATGGCGTTCGCGGCGCCGGGCTGGAAGGCGCCGAACTCGCCGTCGCCCGGGCCGACGTAGACCGTGCTGACGGGCTGGTCCTGGTAGGTGGTGCCGCGGCTGATGCCGAGCTCGTTCATACGGCGGAAGTCCCAGAAGACGGCGCCCTTGGTGCCGTGCACCTCGAAGCCGTAGGAGTTCTGCTCGCCGACCGAGACCCGGCAGGCCTCCAGGACGCCTCGGGCGCCGGAGGCGAAGCGGAGTAGACAGTTGACGTAGTCCTCGTTCTCGACCGGGCCCAACTCGCCGCCCGAGGCGCGGGAGTGGCCGGCGGTGGCGCCGGTCGGGCGCGCCCGCTCCGGCACGAAGACCGCCGTGTCGGCGGTGAGGGACGTGATGTCGCCGAGCAGATACCGGGCCAGGTCCACACCGTGCGAGGCGAGGTCGCCGAGGACTCCGCTGCCGCCGCGCTCCCGCTCGTAGCGCCATGTCAACGCGCCCTCGGGGTGGGCGGCGTAGTCGCTGAAGAGCCGCACGCGCGCGTGCGTGACCGTGCCGATCTCCCCGGCGGTGATCAGGTCGCGCGCCTTCTCCACCGCGGGCGCGTTGCGGTAGTTGAAGCCGACCGCGCTGCGCACCCCGGCCTTCGCGACGGCGTCGGCGACCGCGCGGGCGTCCTCGGCGGTCAGGCCCACCGGCTTCTCGATCCACAGGTGCTTGCCCGCCTCGGCCATCGCGACGCCGATCTCGCGGTGCAGGAAGTTCGGGGCGGTGATGCTGACGGCCCGCACCCGGGGGTCGGCGGCCACCTCGCGCCAGTCGCGGGTCGTCGAGGCGAAGCCGAACTGCGCGGCGGCTTCCTCGGCCCGCCCCGGTACCTCCTCGGCGACGGTGATCAGCTCCGGGCGCAGCGGCAGGTGCGGATAGTGGTGGCGGACGCGGGCGTAGGCCTGGGTGTGCACCCGCCCCATCCAGCCGAATCCGACGACGGCGACACCGAGCGCATCCACCATGACAGCCCCTCTTTGGACCGGTCCAGAACCTGTCCAACCCACACTGGGCGGGATTTGCGGCCGATGTCAACCCTTTGACAAGGTCGCCGGGCCCATGGAACGGTCCATGCCATGAGACCGCCGACGATCCGTGACGTGGCCGACCGGGCCGGCGTCTCCAAGTCCCTGGTCTCGCTGGTGCTGCGCGGCTCCGAGCAGGTGCGGCCCGAGAAGCGGGAGGCCGTGCTGCGGGCCGTGCGCGAGCTCGGCTACCGGCCGAACACCGCCGCGCGCAGCCTCAGCGAGCGGCGCACCCGGACCGTCGGTGTCCTCCTGAACGACCTGCGCAACCCCTGGTTCGTGGATCTGCTCGACGGGCTGAACCCGCTGCTGCACGACAACGGCCTGCACATGCTGCTCGCCGACGCCCGGCTCAACCGCCGCACCGGCCAGGACCCGGCCGACCCCTTCCTCGACCTGCGCGTCGACGGCCTGGTCGTGGTCGGCACCCTGCCCGACCCGGCCGCGCTCGGGGCGGTCGCCGAGCGGATGCCGGTGGTCGTGGCGGGCGCCCGCGAGGCGGTGCCGTCGCGCGTCGACGTCGTGGCGGGGGACGACGAGCACGGGGCTCGGCTGGTCACCGAACACCTCATCGGTCTCGGCCACCGCCGGATCGCGCATATCGCGGGGTACGGCGCGGTGGGCGAACTGCGCAGGCGAAGCTTCGAGGCGACGATGCGCGTGCACGGCCTCGCGGACCACGCGCGCGTGGAGCCCAGCGACATGACCGAGGAGGGCGGCTACCGCACGATGGTGCGGCTGCTGGGCCGCCCCGACCGGCCTACCGCCGTGTTCGCCGTCAACGACATCGCCTGCGTCGGCGCGCTGTCGGCGGCCGGGGAACTCGGCCTCGACGTGCCGCGTGAGCTGTCCGTCGCCGGCTACGACAACACCAGCATCTCCCGGCTGCGGCACCTGTGGCTGACCACCGTGGACGGCGGCGGCCATGACGTCGGCCGGCGCGCCGCCCGCTGCCTCCTCGACCGCTTCGACCGGCCCGGGGCACCGGGCCGCGTCCATCTGGCCGCGCCCGCGCTGGAGATCCGGGGCACCACGGCCCCACCGCTCACAGATTGATCGCGTACGCCTTGCGCAGCGTCTCGTGCACCGTCCAGGTCGTACGGTCGCCCTCGCGCAGCACCGCCAGATCGCCCGGCCCCACCTTGAGCGTCGGCCCACCCTCGACCTCGATCGTGGCCGACCCGCTGATCACCACGAACAGCTCGTCCGCCTCGGTGTCCGTGACGACGCCCGGGGTGATCTGCCAGACCCCGCGGATCTGCCGGCCGTCCGCCGATTCCCAGACCACCTTCCCGGTCACCTCAGGGGTGCCGGAGACGATCTGCTCCGGGTCGAGGGGCTCGGGTTCGAGCTCGGCGTCGGGGACGTGGACAACGAAACTGTGGCTCATGCCAGGACCCTAACCAGCGGGAGTGGATCTCGGCCGTCGACAGAGTGTGCGGTAACGGCCCAGGTGGAAGGACACTTCGTCGCGACTGGCGGGGCGCCCGGAGCCGGGTGATCGTGGAGGGCATGGCGCAGGACAGCCGGGCCGCCGGCACGGCAGGGCACCGGCACGACACCCGCGAGGCGGTCCTGTTCGGCGGCGTCTACGGCTCCGTCCTCGCCTGCTCGATGGTCGCCGCCCTCAGCCAGTACGGCCACACCTCCCAGGCCAGCCGCCGCTACGACGCCCTGTGGCTGCTGGTGACCGCGCTCGCCTCCGCCCTCGCCCATGGCTACGCCCACCACATCGCGGAGCGCTCGCCGCACCGCCGCTGGGACGCGCTGCGCGTCCTCGCCGAGGAGTGGCCCCTGGTCACGGCCGTCCTGCCCACGGTGGTGATCCTGGCCGGGGCCGGCTGGGGCTGGTGGCCCGCGAAAAGCGTGGAGTACCCGGCCTTCACCCTGAACATCGCCCTGCTGTTCACCCTGGGCCTTGTCACGGCCCGCTGGTCGCACCGGTCCTGGACGGCCGCGGTACTGATCGGCCTGGCGGACGCGCTTCTCGGGGTAGGCGTAGTAGTGGCCAACGCGCTCATCAAGTGACACGCCACGACCCCGGTACTGGAGCGATCGTGAACGACAAGGACCCTCTCGCATTCACCCACGAGTCCGTTCCCGTGCGGATCGTGCTGCGCCGCGGCGCAGCCATCTCGGCGACCGCCGACGAGGCCCGGCGGCTGGGCCTGCGGCGGCTGCTGGTGCTCTCCGGTCCGCGCGGCGCCGGCACCGCGCGGGCCGTCGCGGACTCCCTCGGCCCGCTGTGCGCGGCCCTGCATGCCGAGGCGCGGATGCATGTGCCCGTGGAGGTGGCCGACCGGGCCGTCGAGGCGGCGCGGGCGGCGGGCGCCGACGGGTGCGTCGCCGTCGGCGGCGGCTCCTCGATCGGCCTCGGCAAGGCCGTGGCCCTGCGCACCGGCCTGCCGCTGATCGCCGTGCCGTCCACCTACTCCGGCTCGGAGATGACCCCGCTGTGGGGCCTGACCGAACGCGGAGTGAAACGCACCGGCCGCGACCCCGTCGTACAGCCCCGCAGTGTCGTCTACGACCCGGAACTGACCCTCTCCCTGCCGGTTCCGCTCTCCGTGACCAGCGGTGTCAACGCCGTCGCGCACGCCGTCGAGGCGCTGTACGCGCCGGACGCCTCGCCGCTGACCCGGCTGACGGCCGAGGAAGGCATCCGGGTGATGGCGGAAGCGCTGCCCGCGGTGGCCGAAGACCCCGAGTCGCTGGAGGCCCGCAGCCGCGCCCTCTACGGGGCCTGGCTGTGCGGGACGAGCCTGGGCGCCGCCACCATGGGCCTGCACCACAAGCTCTGCCATGTCCTCGGCGGCTCCTTCGACCTGCCGCACGCCGAGACGCACACGCTGGTACTGCCGCACGTCCTCGCCTACAACGCGCCCGCCGCCCCCGAAGCCACCGCGGCGGTCGCCCGCGCCCTGCGCACGGACGACGCCCCGCGCGCCCTGTGGGAGCTGCCCAGGAGCCTCGGCGCACCTCGCTCCCTGGCCGAACTCGGCCTGGCCGAGGCCGACTTGGCGCAGGCGGCGGCCCAGACCACGGGCGAGATCTCCGTCAACCCCCGCAGGGTGACGACGGACGGGGTGCTCCAGGTGCTGCGCGGAGCGTACGAGGGGGTGCAGCCGGAGCCGTACGAGACGCTGTGAGCGTCCAGTCGCCGAAGGTCACGACCACCTTCTCCGCCGCCCCCGGAGTCATCGCGAGCGCGACGGCACGCTCCGCCTCGGCGAACGGGGCGCGGTGGCTGATCAGCCGGGCGAACAGCTCCTGGTGCTCGACGAGTTGGGGGGTGACCTCGAAGATCTCGGTGGGGTAGCCCTGGGAGGCGATCAGGGTGAGCTCGCTGCGGAGCATGCCGCCGAGGTCGATCGCGTCGGACTTCTTCTGTACGGCGACCATGACCATCTTCGCGCCCCACCTGGCGGCGTCGATGACGGCAGGCCCGTTCCGCACGGCGCCACCGGCGAACTCCACCTCGGCGGCGACGGCCTGGCCGGCGGCTACATCAACGACCCCGAGCGCACCGCGGCCGTCTTCACGACCGCTCCGGCCCACCTCGGCCCCGTACCCGGCGGACGTCTGTACCGCACCGGCGACCTCGCCCGCTGGACCGAGGCCGGCGAACTGCGCTTCCTCGGCCGCAAGGACAACCAGGTCAAGGTGCGCGGCTTCGGTATCGAACTCGGCGAGATCGAATCGGTGCTCCGCGAGGTCGTGGGCCTGCGCGACATCGCGGCGCTGGCCCTGGGCACCGGCGCCGACGCCCGGTTGGTCTGCTACGTGGGCCTGGACGGCGCCGAGGTGACGACCGAGGCGATGGCCGCCCATCTGCGGGCGAAGCTGCCGCACTACATGCAGCCCGCCGAGATCATCGTCGAGGACCGGCTGCCGCGCCTGCCCAACGGCAAGGTCGACCGCAAGGCCCTCGCCGCCCGTGACGTCGACTGGGGCACGGGCACCGCCTCGGAGTTCACCGACCCCGACGAAGCCCGCGTCGCCCGCGTGTGGTCCGAACTCCTCGGCCTGACCCGGATCTCCTCCGACCTGGACTTCTTCTCCGTGGGCGGCCACTCCCTGCTGGCCACCCTGCTCGCGGCCCGGCTCTCGGACGCCGCGGGCCGATCCGTACGGGTGGCCGAGATCTACGGCCACCGCACCCTGGCGGAGCAGGTCCTGACCCGGATCTCCTCCGACCTGGACTTCTTCTCCGTGGGCGGCCACTCCCTGCTGGCCACCCTGCTCGCGGCCC